>CAYUVM010000005.1:0-29874 GCA_964447935.1 uncultured Cytophagia bacterium
ACCTTTTCAAAGAACAGCTTTTTTAAAAACTAGGGGTTTTTCAGCACCCTGTTAGGAGCCAATTGCAATGCTGTGCAGGTCGCCTCCGCCAGCGGCAATTGCAGAACCAGTGAGCCAGAATAATCAGCGATGCCGCCCATTACATCGAGCCGCCCGGGCGCGCGAGTGACTATGATTTCTTTTGCAGGATCAAACAATGACGGCGCTTCCGGCGCGTCGTTGTGATCGAGCGCATTGAGGCGACCGACAAAACGCGCGACCTCTTGCAAGCCGTGGGTTGAACCGTGCACGATGTGATACATGCTGAATTCGGTTTTGTGCTGGCAGAATGATTGATCGCCAGAATAATTTTAGCGATCAATTACTCTGTCGTCAAATTATTCTGCCATTTATTCCTACTGTTTCGATAGTTTTTTGTAATGCTCACTTGCCTGGTCGCGCAGTTCCTGCGCTTTTTCTTCCGGAGAGGTATCGCTCAAAAAATTGCCGCCGCTGATCTCCGGACCGGCAAGATACTTCAACAAATTCGGCTTGCGCAAGGGCGGATGAAATTCAATGTGAAAGTGCAAGCCGCTGTGATCTTTTCCGTCCGTCGGAGCTTGATGCAGCGGCATCACGTAGGGAAAAGACATTTGCCAGAGATTGTCAAACTTGATCAAAACCTGTTGCAGAACTTCGGCAAAATCCCGCAACTCTTCACGCGACAAATCCGCCACACTCTGGTGCGTCTCTTTGGGGGCGACATAAACCTCGTAAGCGTATCGAGCAAAATACGGTATGAACGCAATGGCGGAATCGTTTTCATAAATCAGGCGTCTGCCATCGGCTTTTTCTTCGGTGAGAATATCTTGAAATAACGTCCGCCGATGTTGAGCAAAATATTCCCGCGCGACGCGCGCTTCGGTTTCAATAAATTTGAAAACAAAATTGGTTGCATAAATCTGGCCGTGCGGATGCAGATTCGACACGCCGACGGCTTCGCCTTTGTTCTCAAAGATTAACACGTGATTGATCTCGGAATGGCTACCCAACTCGAGATATTGCTCCTGCCAGACCTTGAGCAAGGTGATGATTTCCGGTATTTCAAGCTCGGCCAGCGTAAGATTGTGCTGCGGGCTATAACAGAGGACGCGCGCGACGCCGCGAGCCGGGGCGGTTTTGTAAACGCCCGTTTCTTTTTTCGCAAATGCCGGCGCCGCCCAACTGACACAAGCATGATCGTTGTCAAAAACAAAAGTTTGTTGATAATTGGGGTTTTGCGCGCCGTTCACACGTTTGTTACCGGGACAGAGATAACATGTAGAATCATATTCGGGCACGCCGGCTTTGGCGTTTCTTAAAGTTTCCCCAATCCACGGACGATTCTGGCGATGGGCGGCAATAATCACCCATTCTTCGCGCAACGGATGCCATCTCTGTTCCCAAATCACGGTGATCTCCAATTCATCCGGTAAAATAAAGATAAGCTATCAAAATCAGCGCCAATACGATTCCTGAGGCAATCACGTCGCCCTTGCTCCAACTGGCGCGCGAAGCTTCGCGATCTTCGCGCGAAGTCGTCGCGTATGTGAGGCCGCTGATTTTTTCGTATGCCGGTTCTTCTGTCATATAGCTCACAACCATCATAACGATTACACACACGACGAAAATGAGCAGGCTATAGTATTGGAAGAAAATGTTGTTGATGATCCAGAAAAAGGAGCCTTCTGCATAAGCAAAGTTTTCAACCAGCTTGACCGGCGTATCGACCGCAAGGCGAAAAAGCCCGAGCGCGAAACCGACGAGCAATGCGGCGAGACAGCCTTTCGCATTCAATCGTTTGTTGAAGACGCCGAGAAAAAAGACGACAAAAATTGGAGGAGCGAGATAAGCTTGCACGCCTTGCAGATAATCATAAAGCCCCTTGCCGCCTTGAATCACCGGAATCCAAAGCAGATGGTAAACAGCGTGGAGGAGGCATTGAAAACGCCGGCCAGTGAGCTCATCAATGCCGCCAATAGGCCCGCCACCACCAGCCCGCGAACGCCGATCGGCATCACATGCGCAACGAGCAAAGGAAAAGCTTTTTGCGCATTGTCGCGCAACAGTACACCTTCGGCGCTGAAGAGTTGTTCGCGCAAGGCCGGTATTTTTCCGCTTTGCGCCAACGCAAAACAGATAAGGCCGGGGATGATGAAAATAAAAACCGGCAGGAGCTTAAAAAAAGCTGCTGCGATTGAGCCGCGCCGCGCTTCCGTTTCATTCGGCGCGCCCAAAGTGCGTTGGACGATATATTGATCCGTGGTCCAATACCAAAGCCCGATGATCGGCGCGCAGAATAACATGCCGAGCCAGGGATAACTGTCGTTGAAGTACCAGGCCATGCGACCCGCTTCGCGCACGGGCGCCCAGGTGCATGCGATTCCGGCGGGCACCAGCGGTTTCCAGAGATTGAACATTTCCGGTCCGACAATCGCGCGCAACTCGCTCCAGCCACCCAACGCCTTCAGACCGAAGAAGGTGACCATAGCCGAGCCGATGATAAAAATGATTGTCTGCAAAGCTTCGGTATAGGCCACCGCGCGCATGCCGCCGAAGATGGTATAAAGTCCGGTGAGCACAATGACCAAGACAGAGCCCGCCCAAAAACTATTGAGGCCGAGAAAGTTGAGGTCCGGCAGCAGCACGCTAAAGACGATGCCGCCGGCGAAAATTCCCACGGCGATTTTGGTTAAAACATCAGCGACAAGCGAGATAACCGAGAGCACGGTGCGCGAGGTCGGCGAGAAACGGCGTTCCAAAAATTCCGGCATGGTGAAAACTTTGGAGCGCATATAAAAAGGGACCATCACCCAACCCAACACGAGCAGACACCACGCGTGCAATTCGTAGTGCGCCATCACCACCCCGTCAGTGGCGCCCGTGCCGGCCAAACCCACGAGATGCTCCGAGCCGATGTTGGACGCAAAGATCGAGGCGCCAATCACAAACCAGCCGAGATGGCGATCCGCCAAAAAATAATCCGCGGGCGTATCTTTTCTCTGTTTCATCACCCACCAGGCCAATCCCAGAATCACGCCGAAATACGCCGCAATGACGACCCAATCCAGTGTGTGTAGTATCACGTTTGTTTCCTCCTCTCAATATTCACAGCCTAAGAAAATTTTTGCAACTGTTTCATCCGCCTTCTTGGAAAAGTTTTTGGAGAATATATAGCTTCTTTGGTGAAAAGCAAGAAATCTGAACAAGAATTATCGGTTAATTGTGCCTCACCAATAAAACATCGTCCCATCGGATTTCCGGTTCACCGGCAGGCAGGCGGTTTGATATGGATATTGTTTCGCCTTTTCTTCGTTCAACTCCACGCCAATTCCCGGTGCATCGTCTATGCACATAAATCCTTTTTCAAAGCGATAGTTCGCGGTAAAAACTTCATGAACGATTTCCTGATGCGGCATGTATTCTTGAATGCCGAAATTATTGATTGCGAGGTCGAAGTGCAAAGAAGCCGCCAGATTGATGGGCGAGAGATCCGTGGCGCCGTGGAAGCCGGTTTGAATGTGGTAGATCGAAGCAAAGGCGGCGACTTTTTGTAAATGCGTGATGCCGCCGCCGTGTACGAGTGGCATGCGAATATAATCGATGAGTTGTTCGGTAATCAGCGTGGTGCAGTCATAAACCGAGTTGAAAACTTCGCCGATCGCAATCGGGGTCGTCGAATGTTGGCGCACGAGCCGCAACCCTTCCTGCAACTCGCCCGTAACCGGATCTTCGAGCCAAAACAGATGAAACGGTTCTAATTCTCGCGCCAGCCGCGCTGCTTCGATGGGCGTGCAGCGATGATGCACATCGTGCAATAGATGCAACTCGTCACCGAAAACTTCGCGGACCTTCGCAAACATTTTCGGCGCGAAATTCAGATACTTGGCGGTATCCCAGCTTTCTTCTTTCGGCAATCCCTTTTGTGCCGGCTCATAAGGTTTGTCGTCTTTTGACACGCCATAAATTTTTTCGAGGCCGGGGATGCCGGACTGCACCCGCACCGCAAGAAAACCACTCTCTACTTTTTTGCCGACGTCGTCAATTGTGTGCTCAAGATTTTTGCCGGTGGCATGCGCATAAACCAACACGCGCTCGCGGCTTTTGCCGCCGAGCAAATTGTAAAGTGGCGTGTTCAGCGTTTTGGCTTTGATATCCCACAATGCCATGTCGATAGCTGAGACGGCAGCCATCGTGACGGCGCCGCGTTTCCAATACACGCCTTTGTAGAAATAGTGCCAGATGTCCTCGATATTGCGCGGATCCTTGCCAATCAACGCCGGAATGCAATACGCTTCAAGATAGGTTGCAACCACCTTTTCGCGGCCATTGAGCGTCGCATCGCCTAAACCATAAATGCCGGTATCCGTAAAAATTTTGAGCGTTACAAAATTTCTGCCGGGGCAGCAGACGATGACTTTGGCGTCGGTGATTTTCATTTTAAAAAAGCAAAAAATTTAATTCCACACGAATTAAAAAAACACCAGAATTTAGTAAGTAAAAGACCTAAGGTAGCTTTTGTTTGACTGGATAACAGGATCAACTGGATTGAATTTTAATCCTGTCTATCCTGTTATCTAGTCTAAAAAGTCAGAATTTCTTTGAGTTTTGTTATGTAATAGTATTTTGCCTTAAATTCCTGGTGCATACGGAAACTTGAGTTGCATGTAATACTCCAGTGTTTTATCCGGCTTTTCATATTGCGGCGGAATCGGCATTTTCGAGAAGTTCTGAAAATACAGCAGACAGGCATTGCGCCACCAGATGGCTTCCTTTTCTTGAATTTTTAGCAACGCCTGCACGTGCAAAAAGCGCTCGTCGTCGATGCGTCCGGCTAGCGAACTCCAAGTCTTGTGCATCTCGCGAACGCCGTCCACGCCGAGATAATATTGATAACATAATTCATCCCAGAGCGTTCGGCCGGATTTCATTTTGTGCCGCCACGGTACGCGATGAAACCACAGAAAATACGGTTCGGGACAAGTGGCGAGGTCGCCGAACTTCTGCTGCACCGGAGGAAAATACTGGCTCACGGCATTGCTGCCGGAGGCCGAACGGTCAAAGCCGATGCCGATAGAATCTGCACGGTGATAATAAACCGAGGTCCAATCGGGACGGCCTTTATTGATCCACGGCGCCGGGCCGTAGTGATGGCTCCAGCCCATGAGGTGGTGTAGGCCGAGCGGCGTCATGTAATTCACCGCAATTTCTCGCGACGATAGCATCAGCGTTTTCACCGGCGTGATAAATTTTTCGTCGTTGGTGAAAGTCATTCTCAGCCAATCATCAGCAATCGTTTCCGAAGTTTGTTGGTGATCCCACGCCAGCCGGCCAAAGGCAAACCAATTGGCTTGTGCGAAGGGATGGCCGCACCAGTTGCGATCCGTGCCGATGTTGGAAACGCCAGCGATGCCGCTCAGTGAATGATTGTCGAGTGTGCCGTCGATTACTTTTGCCACAAACGAGCCTTCACCTTTCGTGTACGTGTCAGCGTCCAAAACTTCTTTGAACAACGGCGCGAGATAAACGAGATGCGTCGCGAAGCCAAGGTACTCTTGCGTGATTTGAAATTCCATCATCAGCGGCGTGCGGGGAATAGCGCCGAACAGCGGATGAAACGGCTCGCGTGGCTGGAAATCAATCGGGCCGTTTTTCACTTGAATCAAAACGTTGTTCTGAAACTTGCCGTCCAATGGTTTGAATTCGGTGTACGCTTGTTTGGCGCGATCTTCCGGCACATTGTTGTCATAAACAAAAGCGCGCCACATCACCCGACCGCCGTGCGGGGCAACGGCTTCGGCGAGCATATTTGCGCCATCAGCATGCGTGCGGCCATAATTTTGCGGGCCGGGCTGACCCTCCGAATTGGCTTTCACCAGAAAGCCGCCAAAGTCTGGGATATGGCGATAAATTTCGTTGGCTTTCTCACGCCACCAAGTGCGCACTTGCGCGGCAAGTGGGTCGGCGGTCGGCAAACCGCCGATTTCAATTGGCGCGCTGAATCTCGCCGTGAGGTACACTTTGATGCCATAGGGCCGGAAAACTTCAGCCAGCGCCGCGACTTTTTCCAGATACATTTCAGTCAATGCCAGCGCATTGGCATTGACATTGGTGAGCACCGCGCCGTTGATGCCGATGGAGGCGTTCGCGCGAGCGTAATCTTTGTAGCGTGGTGAAATATAATCGGGCAGCTTGTGCCAATCCCACAGCGAGGAGCCAGCGTAACCTCGCTCCACGGTTCCGTTGAGGTTATCCCAGTGATTCAGCAATCGCATCTTGATTTTAGGTGCGCTGAGAATCGACAACGCGTCGATGTCTTGGTGAATTTGCAATAATCGCAGAAAGTGAAAAACGCCGTACAAAACACCGAGGTCGGTATTCGCGGCAATTACGGTGCATTTTTTTTGATTGGCCGTCGTGGTGAGAATGAGGAAACCCTCTTCGCCGGCGTTTTTTAGTTTATCTTGAAGAGCAAGAGTTGCTATCACCTCCGAGCTTTGTGGTGTGCCCGCGACTAGGGCACCGTGTTTCGTGATTGCACGCACGAAAGGCAACCGCGTGCCTAACAAACCTGCAAGCCCGTTGCTCAACTCCTCGCTTGCTGCTTTGAGAGTCGACGAGTCATCTTTCAGATTAATCTGGGTGAGAATAGCTTTGTATGCGTCCAGCTTTTTAGTATCGGTGATGAGATCATATCTGAGCCATAACCGGTAACCATCTTCTGCCAGCAAAAGAGTGTGATAAAACAGAAGGAAGACTACGACAAAGACGCCGACCAAATAATTTTTTTTCATAATATAAAATTTTCTCTTGACTTGGTATGAAAAATTTATTATATTTTGACGCTTTAATATTTGAAACGTTTCAAATATAGCGAATAGCGCGTCGCAAGTCAATAGCTAATTTGAAAAGTTTGAAAATTACCAGTTAAATCATTCCATCCCAGAAATTATTATCAAAAATCGAAGCTTTTTAACGTTTAATTGAAACGTTTCAAATTATAAAGGAGTTTTTCCAGGAACGGTTAACTCCACTACTTTCTATCTCCCAGGACAAGGCAGTTTACGAACGCCTTAACAGGTCTTTGCCGATGGCAAGAATTTCTGCAAAATTTGACGGGAGATTGTGCTACGCTTTATCTTTTGTTTTTTGTCCAGCTTAACAAAAACTTAAAGAGTACAAAAGCGTGACACAGTCTCCCGTTTTATTTTATCAGCAATCGGTTCAATCTTTTAATACGCAGGGAGAAAAGTAAATGAAGATCAAAGTGTTCATGATGTTTTTCGCGCTGTTTGTAATCGCTTCCATTTTACAAGCAGCACCTTCCGGTAAAATATCCGGCCAGGTAAAAGCGGCTGATTCCGGTGAGCCGTTGCCGGGAGCAAGTGTTTTTCTTAAAGGCACAAAATTAGGCGCCTCTACGGACCTGAATGGTAAATTTGTCATTCCGATAGTAACGGATGGCCGTTACAAATTAGTGGTTAGATATATCGGTTATCAAAGCAAAACAATTGATATAGTTGTTGAAGAAGGCCGGGAGCTTAAAGAGGTGATCGCTTTGGATCCCGAGGCCGTTGCAGGAGAAATCGTTGTTGTCACGGCCCAGGCGGTAGGGCAATTGGGAGCCATCAACCAGCAGCTTGCTTCGGATAAAATCGCCAACATTGTTTCCGAACAAAGAATTCAGGAACTGCCGGATTTCAATGCGGCGCAGGCCATCAGCCGTTTGCCGGGCGTCTCGACCCTCCAAAGCTCGGGTGAAGCAAACAAAGTTGTGATTAGAGGTTTGGCTCCTCAATACAACCAGGTTGCAGTTGAAGGGGTTAAACTTGCTTCTACCGGAAGCTCACAGATTGGTGCGACCTCCCAGGGAGGTACTGCCGGGGCCATCAGCAATGATAGAAGCGTTGACATTTCCATGGTCACCCCTTACATGATCAAATCAATCTCAGTCTATAAGTCACTGACGCCGGATTTGAATGCGAATGCGATTGGCGGCGTGGTGAATATGGAGTTGCGGGAAGCGCCCTCAGAATTGCACTATGACGTGTTGTGGCAATCCGGCTATACGGAGAAAAGCAACACCTACGGAAATTATCGCGGCGTGGGGGCCATTAGCAAACGTTTCTTTACCGACAAACTTGGCATCTATTTTCTTGGCAATGCGGAAAAGTACGACCGCGATGCCGACAACATGAATGCCGCGTATTTGATTTCGCAGCACCAAACCGGGCCGAATGGGTATGAGCCGGTCAAGGTCAACACCGTTCAGCTCAATCGCCATCTGGAAACCAGACAACGCTTTGGGGGAAACTTGATCATGGACTACAAACTGCCCAACGGTTCTCTTAAAGCCATCAACCTGTTTACGCGCTTGAATTCGGATTTTCAGGATCATCGCACGACCTTGGATTACACCAATAAGAACCTGAATTTCAGCTATCGGAAAGGCGAGAATACAATTGATCTTGCCGTCAATTCTTTGGATTTTAAGTACGACTTGGGATTGCTGCAGATGGATTTGAAGTTTGCCAACACCGCCTCCAGAAACAAGCTGCCCGAAGCGCCCGATATCCAGTTCAGCCAGACCGGGTCGATTGTCGGCGCCATCGCGGATAATATCATCCCGAATGATTTAACCCAACAGGTCATTTATCGTGGTCCCGGGGAAATCTATTCACGTAACCTCAGCCTTTTCAGTTCCAATTACAAAGAGGACAATCAGTCGTACAAAACTAATTTCAAGGTTCCATTGACTGTCGGCTCGTCTCTTTCGGGTTATTTTAAATTTGGCGGTGAATACCTGCACGAAGACCATAAAAATGATCAGCGCACGCCTTACGTTGATTTATCTGCCTCAGGCGGCGGTTTTCAGCGGAACATGATAGACTCTCTGGCGGCACGTTTTGGGGTGACAGTGGCGTCGAATGGCCGATTTGCGGCGACGAATTTTACTTCCGGCAACCGCGATCTTACGGCTACTTTTTTGGGTAACCGCTTTGGAGAGTTTTATTGGGCGGTTGATCCCAACCTGCTGATCGGAATGGCCAATTATTTGAAAAATAATCCCATGTTCTCTGGAAGAGCCACCGGTACGGAGACGGGAGGATGGTTCGATGGGGTATATCAGCAACTTCCCAACGACTATAAATATATTGAAGACTATTATGCCGGCTATTTGATGACGGAGCTGAATTTTCTCGATTTTATGGTCGTCGGTGGCGCCCGTTATGAAAAAGTCAAATCGGAATATTCCGTCTTTAATATGGTGGATGAGCGCAATCCGCAGACGCAACACGTTTATCCGGAAACGGCGCGTCCAAAGAATGAATTCTGGTTGCCGATGGCCCAATTAAGATACAAACCGGTTGAATGGGGCGACATCCGCTATGCGTACACGCAAACCCTGGCGCGTCCGGATTATCACCAGCTTTCGCCCCGCCGGAATATGGATTTCAACCTCACCAATGTGTGGGCCGGCAATCCCAATCTTAAACCGGCACAGGCACTCAATCACGATGTGGTTGTATCATTTCACAGCAACAAATTGGGCCTCTTTTCCATTGGCGGATTCCACAAGACAGTGAAGGATTTCACCTATTTCACGCAATACCGGCTGCACCCGGCGGCAAATACAAAGCAAGGACTCGAAAGCATAGAGTCACTCAGAATCGGCTCATCTCAAACCGGTTATATCACACCCAAGGACGGCGCGACGCTGTACACCTACGTGAACAGCCCCTACGATGCAACGGTCAAAGGATTTGAGCTGGACTTTCAAACGAGTTTCTGGTATTTGCCATTTCCATTAAAGGGAATCGTGTTCGGAGTTAATTATACTCATATTCAGTCCAAAGCCACGTATCCGTGGAGAGATGACAAAACGATTTTTGATCCGGGCCCACCGCGTCGAACCTACAGCGTTGTGTATGACAGCACGCGGACCGGGCGTTTGATTTTCCAGCCGGATGACATATTGAACTCTTACGTCGGCTTTGACTTCAAGGGTTTTTCCACTCGGGTCTCGTTTGTTTTCCAAGGCAATTCGGTCAGCGGTATTGGCGCCTTTGCCGAGCAGGATGGTTTTAGCCGGGACTATTTCCGCATCGATGCTTCCGCCAAGCAACGGTTGCCCTGGCCTGGAAGTGAAATTTATTTGGACTTCAGCAATCTCAACGGCGAAACGAATACTTCGGCACAGCGCTCAATTGGCGGTTTCACGAACGAACAGAATTACGGCCTTACTGCCAATCTCGGATTTAGACAGAGGTTATAACCACCTAAGCTGAACAATTTTTGTCATTCTTCGTCCCAAGCTCGGGACGAAGAATCTTTTGGGTGAAAAATTTATTGCATTTTCTAATTCAAAAACCAAGGAGGAAAGAAGTGAAACATTTCTTTACGATGCTGCTCTTCGCGGTAATGCTGTCCGCCTCATTGCCAGCCCAAGCGCAAAAGGTTAGCGTGAATGTTCAAAGCGACTTCGGGGTTGGAGAAGGGAGTCTCAACCGCGCTGTTCAAGCCGCAGTGACTGCGGGGACACTCTCCAACACCATTTTTAAACTGGAAGCGTATGGCCTTTACATTCTTACCGGCACGATTGTCGTTCCGGCGGGGCAACATCTTGAGATTGAAGGTCCGGTGCCGGGAAATACCCAGGATACCGCTCCGCCTCAGATCGTGTGGACCGCCAGCGGCGGTGTAACGACGAACTTCAATTTCGAGTGTTTCGGAAACATCACCTTGAGAAACCTCTGGTTGTTGTATGCGAACACGGGCGGCACCCAAGTGGGATCAAGTTTGCAGATCCAAAATAATCCGAATCCCAATGTCCAGGAAACGGCCGTATTTGAAAACGTCATTTTCGATTATGCGCCCACCCCTCAGAATGCCGGCGGGGCGGTAACCGTCACGGCTGACCGTTTTCATGGAACCTTCAAGAATTGCTATTTCCGGAACTGCATCGACACCCACTTGCGGTATTACGGCAGAGCGCTTTCATTCCCGTTTGGCACCACGGGATGGCATCACGATTATGTTCTCTTCGAAAATTGTACTTTTGCTAATATCGGCTACGTTTATATGCAGGAAGCCGGCGAATACGGGGATAACGTTCATTTTAATCATTGTACTTTCCTCAACACCATGATGTTTGCCCTGCAATCCGGGTGGTGGTGGAAGGCGTCCGTCACCAACTCCATTTTTGTAAACACCTTCATGTTTGGCGACATCCCCGCCATGGGAGGTGATGATCCGAATGGTGGCACCATGCGCATCGATAGCGTTGCAACTTTTGGATTTACGGTCCCATTTACCGAGCAGGACCGCCGGATTCTGTTCGCGTACAACAGTTATTATATCGAAGATTGGCTGAAGGACTGGATGGCGAAAAGTCCATACGCTGACACGGTCAGAAATCGAGATGCAGTTCCCCGGCCGCAGCCGATGCTGAGTCCGGCAACGCGGGTGTTCTTCGATTCCACGGCGAACGGCAAGAAACTCTTTCCGTATATGAATAGAGGGTTTCTCTACGACAATACCAATCCAAATTTTCTCATTGCCCCAACGAATGTCACGGATCTGAAGACTTTTCTCCTTTATAAATGGACAACGAACGCTGATATTAACTGGGCTTTCGATCCCGCGGCGGGCACGAACCAAGTATGGCCGATCAATGAAAATTTATCCTACTTGAACAGTACGTTGCGGGCGGCTGGCATGGGCGGATTCCCCTTGGGCGATTTGTATCGTTGGTATCCGTCGCGATATACGGCCTGGAAAGCGCAGGAAGCTGCAGAGAATTCGAGAATTTCCACTTGGCTGAATTCGGGCAAAGATCCAGTTACAAGCGTAAAGGAAAAGCCCACCAGCGCCGTTCCTTCAAGTTTCACCGTCAACCAGAATTATCCGAATCCGTTTAACCCTACGACTCAAATTGAATACTCAGTGCCGCAAAGCGGCCATGTGTCGTTGAAAGTTTATAATACGCAGGGGCAGGAAGTCGCCGCGTTGGTGAATGAGCTCCAACCCACCGGAAACTATGTTGCGACTTTTGACGGCGCTGGATTGGTTAGCGGCGTTTATTTTTACCGCTTGCAATCGGGCAATGTTACGATCACGAAAAAGCTTGTTTTAATGAAATAGTGAAGTCGGGCTTGGTCAGGAAATTTCTCTAAATTTTAAAATTGGCGTGACCAAGTCCGGCTTCGCCCAACGATTTAACCAATCTATCGGAAAGGAAAGATGATGAAGACTTTTCTACGTTTCATGGCGGCGGGAACGCTCTTCTTGTTGTTGGGATGGGGCACAACAACCGCGCAGGAAGTGGTTTACTCTGCGGGCCCAACCACCGGAGCACAAAACCTGCAAGGTCTTGGCTTTTCGTGGGCAGACGTCAACAAAGATGGGTTCCTGGATTTGTTCGTTGAGCCTGATAACCTGGTCATGAATAACGGAGGCACGTCGTTCACACGCCGTCCATCGAGCGGCGTTCCTTTTCAAGTGGCCATGGTGGGCACTGTTTTCGCCGACTTTAACGGCGATACATTTCCAGACGTGCTGACGACACAAGGCACGGCGCGGCCACTGCTGTTTTATTATAATAACACAACCGGGATGTTTGAAGCGGCGACGGGAATTGGCGATCTCGCTACGGTCAATTCAGGCGCGACGAGTCAAATGTTTGGCCTGGCGGCGGGCGACTACAATGGTGATGGCTACGTCGATATCGTGTGGGCTGGAGGCGTGGCTGATGGTGCTGCCAACCGAGTGCGGTTGCTCAGAGGAGGTCCAAACGGGTTTACCAGTGTCGGCGGCGCTGCCACAGCTCCGGCGGTGATCGACACCACACAGCGGTTTGAAAGCTGGAATGCCTGTTTTGTGGACATCAACAACGATAGACGTCCGGATTTGTTCCTGCCAAGTATTCGCAGCGGCCTGCTCGCCGGCACCACCCCGGGAAGCGCGCTTTATCTCAACAATGCGAACGGAACGTTTACTTTGCCCCCTCCCGCTGCTCCGGGAGCGACAGCGACAACAGGATTGGTTGTCGACGATACGGTTCGCCATTATTCCGCCATTGCCTCGGCGTTTGGTGATTATGACAATGATGGCGTTATGGACTTAGCCCTCTCTGCTCTGGGTGGCGAGGAACGAGGAAGAGGGTTTCGGTTATTAAAAGGAAAAGGCGATGGCAAGTTTACCGAGGTTATTACATCAGGAATAACTTATAACAATGCTTGCCGGGCGCTTTCGTGGGGTGATTATAATAATGATGGGAACGTTGATTTGCTGATGAGCCGGGGCTTTAATCCTCCCACCATGTGGAGAAACAACGGCAACGGCACGTTTACCGATATAACCGCGGCGCTTGGTATTCCGGCGTCGGGTTTTAATACGCGCTCGGTTGCGTTTATTGACTATAACAGCGATGGCTTTCTCGATTTTTATGCGGTGGCCGGTGGAGGTGACGCATTGTGGCGTAATGGCGGCAATCTCAACAACTGGATTGCTTTCCGAGCCCAAGCCGCCGGCAGAAATGGAATGGGCACGTCCGCCCGTTTTGCCGTGTATACAAATAGTGGCGCGACGCGACAGATTCGCGATATCGAAGCCGGTGGCTCTGGCGGCTCAACCGGCGGCAGCGTTTGGGCCAACTTCGGCATCGGCGCGACCGAAAGTGTTGACAGCGTCGCGGTATGGTGGCCCGATGGTTCAAAACAGACATTTAGAGGTTTAGCGGTGAATCGGTATTGGACCGTCATACAAGGTTCGGCGGTTCCGACTGCTCCGGCGCTTGCCAGTCCGGCGAACGGCGCGACTAATCAGGCCGGTTCGCTCACCCTCTCGTGGAATGCGGCAACCGGCGCGACCGGATATCGTGTTCAAGTCTCATTAGATCAAACCTTCGCCGACGCGAGAAGAATGGCGGTGGATAGAACCGTCACCGGCACGAGCCTCGCGGTGAACCTCGGCCTCGGCAGCACCTATTACTGGCGCGTGCAGGGCACCAACGGTGGATTCACGAGCGCGTTTTCGAACGTGAATAGTTTCTCGACCGTCAACACGGCTGCCACCCAAGTGGTCACATTGGTTTCGCCCGCGGATGCTGCCGTTGATCAAGCCGGGCTGCTTACACTCCGAGTCAACAGAACCTCGGACGCCGCCCAGTACCGTTACCAAGTGTCTACACTTTCCTCGTTCACTACCTTTACGATCAACCAAGCAACTGTGGACACGGCGAATACCGTGCAATTGGTCGCCGGCACGCGATATTTTTGGCGGGTGCGCGGCGAGAATGCCGTCGGCGTGGCTAATTTTTCGACGGTAAGATCGTTTACCGTGCTGGCGGCTCCGCCAACGCCGGCACTGGTTTTTCCGGCAAATAATACGCAAAACACGCGCGCTGATACTTTGGTCCTGAGATGGCGAGCAGTCGCGCGAGCCAGTAGTTACAAGATCGAGGTCTCGCGCTCTTCCGCCGGCGGATTGGTTGTTGACACCTTTACGACGGCAGACACGTCGCAGCGACTCCTCGGTCTACAACGACTCACGACCTATTTCTGGCGTGTGCAGGCGAGCAATATCGGCGGCGCGAGCTTGTTTAGCGGATCGAATTCTTTCGTCACCCTCGTAGCTGCTCCGGCCGCACCGGCGGCGGTGGCTCCGGCGGCCAATGCCGTCAACGTGTCGGTACGGCCAACCTTTTCATGGAATGAAGTGGTGACGGCGACAAAGTATCGCCTGCAGGTTGCAGCCGATAACCAGTTCGCGCAAGTGGTTCGCGATACGGTAGTCTTCGAGAGAACCTCCGTGACCTTGCTGCGGCGACTCGCCGGCGAGACTCCGTACTTCTGGCGTATCAGCGCTGGAAATATCGGCGGAGATAGCCCATATTCCACGGCGAGACTTTTTACCACTGAGGCAACCGTTGGCGTCGAAGAAAAGAAAGAAGCCGCCATCCCAACGGAGTTCTCGCTTTCGCAGAATTATCCGAACCCCTTCAACCCGACCACAACAGTTCAGTTCGGCTTGCCGAAAAGCAGCGAAGTCAAGCTGGTTGTTTATGATCTTTCGGGCCGAGTTGTGGCTGAACTGGCCAATGGCAAATTCGAGGCCGGCTACCATAAAATTGCTTTCGACGGCGCCAGACTGGTCTCCGGAATTTACTACTATCGGCTCAAGGCGGGAGATTTTATCAGCGTGAAGAAATTGACGCTGTTAAAATAATAGCTCGAATTAGAGAGTTCGAAGTCCGAGGTCAATATTTTGGCCATGTTCTTGATTGAAAAAACAGCCTGTCCGCAGTTGAGGGGCAGGCTGTTTTTTTAATGAGGTCAATTACTGATTCAAGAAATTTAGAAACCTTTTTTGAACGCAGATTACACGGATGACGCAGCTTTACACCGCCAAAAAATCGCTGGAGAGCCGTGTTCAAAGCTTTTGCTTTAAAGCTGTCCGTAGAGTCTGAATTTGAAAATACGCCGCAATTTTTTTTACAAACGAAAACCCGTATGAAAAACAATTTAATAAATTACGCTAACAAGAATAGAGCTTTAATCATTTTTCTTGCGCTGTCAATAATATTCTCGTCCCGCGCCCACGCCCAGGTCGACACAATTCAGACCATTGTTCCTCGTCTTAAAGACGTTTATAAAAATGATTTTTACATCGGTTGCCTTTTATCTTACACGCATGTTGGCTTCCCCACCGATCCAGCAGTGCCGGGGCAATCGGGAGTTATTGCCCCGAATGGAGGCAACTTAATAAAATTTCACATGAACAGCATGTCCCCCGGCAACAACATGAAACCGCAATTTACGGTTGATATCAATGCCAGCGCTGCGGCTTATGCCTCGGCTTCCGCGGCAGCGAAAGACTCGGTGGACACGCATCCGGTCGTGAGATTTAATGGAAACTTGATCGCACAACTCAATTGGGCAAAGCGGCAGGGATTCACCTTTCGCGGGCATACGTTGGTCTGGCATAGTCAAACGCCGGGCACTGCTTTTTTCCGCTCCGGTTACACGAGCACCGGCACGCGCTTGACCAAAGCGAAGATGACTGAGCGAATGGATAATTACATCAAAGAAGTCATCAGATTGCTTCATGAAGGCTGGCCGGGATTGCTCACCGCAATGGATGTGGTAAATGAAGCCGTCAACGACAACGGCGCGGATCGCACGACGGACAGTGAATGGTACGTCACCTTCGGCGATAATAGCTATTTGATGAAAGCTTTCGAGTTCACGCGCAAATGGACGGTTGCATACGGCGAACCCAAAATCAAACTTTACTACAACGACTACAATACTCACAATTCCAACAAAGCAGATGGGATTGTCAGAATCTGCACACCGATTTTTCAAGCCGGACTTTTGGACGGCATCGGCATGCAGGATCACGATAGCAACTCCTCCCCTGCTGCCACACAATGGATTGCTTCATACAACAAGTTTTATCCGATATGCAACGAGATGGCGGTGACCGAATTGGATGTGAATCCGGGCAGCGGCACGCCGACTCCGGCCATTTTGGCGACGCAGGCAAACCAATACGCGATGCTCTTCAAATGTTTTGTCGAACGGAGTTACCGATCGGGGCGAGGGAAAATTATCAGCGTTTCCAAAGACGGTTTGAATGATCAATATGCGTTTGTCGCCAATGCCTCGCTGTGGGATAATCGCAACCAGTGCAAACCGGCCTTTTATGCTTCGGTAAACGTCGGCCTCAATTATAACGCATTGGACTCGCTCGTTGTTTATGCGAATACTTTGCGGGAAAGCGAATACACCGCAACCTCATGGTCAAATTTTGCGGCGGTATTGGCTTCGGCAAAAAGTGCAATAACTCAGAACTATTCGCCTTCCGTCTCGGCTGTGGATGCCTTGGGCAATGCCAAAACCAATCTGAATGCTGCCATTGCAGGTTTGGTCAAGAATAGCACCGGCGTTGAGGAGGCGATCAGCAATCAACCAAAAACCTTCGCGCTCAGTCAAAATTTTCCGAATCCATTTAATCCGACGACGCAAATCAAATACTCCGTCCCGCAGCATGGCTACCTCACGCTGAAAGTTTACAGCCTGCGCGGCGAAGAGATTGCGACGCTCTTCGAAGGCGTTCAACGCCCGGGAAATCACGTGGCTTCGTTTAATGGCGCCGCGCTTGCAAGCGGCGTTTACCTTTACCAATTGAAAGCGGCGAGCTTCATTCAAACCAAGCAACTCGTTTTGGCAAAATAAGGAGAGACGAATGTTATTGGTAAATAATCGGCGTCGAGGTTTTGCCCAGTTTCTCCATCGGCGAAATGGCATTGCGGCATGGTGTTTTTCCATTGTCATGCTATTTGCCGCCGGCGTTCGCTCGCAAGCAAAGGAGCCGGGCGCCATTCCCCATTTACAGAAGCATGGCGCCGCAACGCAGCTCATCGTTCAGGACAAACCATTCTTGATGCTCGGCGGCGAACTCGGCAACTCCAGCGCCTCGAATTTGGCGTACATGCAACCGATCTGGCCCAAGCTGGCGCAGATGCATTTGAATACCGTGCTTGTGCCGGTGTATTGGGAACTGCTCGAGCCGGTTGAAGGCAAATTCGATTTCACACTCGTTGACGGTGCTATTTATTCTGCGAGGCAGCACAATTTGAAATTGGTTTTGCTGTGGTTCGGAACGTGGAAGAATAGCATGTCGTGCTACGCGCCGCTGTGGGTCAAGACCGATCAACGTCGCTTCCCGCGCGCACGCACGAAGGATGGAAAGGCAGTCGAGATTCTTACGCCGTTCAATGAGGAAAATAAAAATGCCGATGCCCGCATCTTTGCCGCGTTGATGAAACACCTTCGCGCGATTGACGGCAAAGAGCAGACGGTCATCATGATCCAAGTGGAAAACGAAATCGGCATGATTCCGGAAGCGCGCGACTATAGCGAAGGTGCGAACCGGGCGTTTGCTGAACAAGTGCCGGCTGAGTTGCTCGGCTATTTGCAAAAACACAAAACCTCGTTGATTCCCGAGTTCCGCGAGATGTGGAGCGCTACCGGCTTCAAATCCTCGGGACCGTGGGAAGAAGTTTTTGGCAAAGGCTTGCACACGGATGAAATCTTCATGGCGTGGCATTTTGCTCGATATACGAATGACGTGACGCGGGCAGGAAAGAACGAATATCCCTTGCCCATGTTCGTGAACGCTGCGTTGATTCGCCCGGGTCATAAACCGGGGCAATATCCCAGCGCCGGGCCTCTTCCCCATCTTATGGACGTGTGGCGCGCCGGCGCCCCGCAAATCGATTTTTTCGCGCCGGATATTTACTTCAAGAGTTTTGCGGAGTGGTGCGCAAAGTATGATCGCTCCGGCAATCCGTTGTTCATTCCCGAAGTGGCGAACGATCAGAGCGTCGCCAACGCTTTTTACGCCCTGGCCCGACACAACGCCATGGGCTACAGTCCGTTCTCGATAGAATCGCTCGAGAATCCCGAGACGAATCAGATCGCCAGAGGATATGAGGTTCTGCAACAACTCTCGCCGCTGATTCTGGCCAATCAAGGCAAGGGGACGATGGCGGGCGCGTTGCTCGATAGCGCGCATCACCAGACGCAATTCCCGCTCGGTGATTTTATTTTCAACGTACGGCATGAATACAGTTGGAGCTACGCGCGACGCACGGAAGACGTTGCGCCGAGAGTAGGTGGCATGATCATCATGCTTGCACCCGATGAGTTTTTGATTGCGGGCAGCGGCATCATCATCACGTTCACGGCGCGCGGGGACGAAGGCGCCATTGCCGGAATCGGCATCATGGATGAAGGAAAATTCGTTGGGGGCAAATGGACTCCGGGCCGGCGCATGAACGGCGATCAAAGCCATCAAGGCCGGCACATGCATTTGCCGGGAGGCGCATTCGGCATACAGAGCGTGAAGCTTTACCAATATAAATAATGCGCATGAATTGCTCTTGAGTTCGACTTGATAAAGAACGCGAAAAAATTCATTTCCTCTCTTGCGGTTATTTCATGTGCCGCTCACGCCCAAACATTAGTGGTCAAAGGCACCGTATCGACAACAATAATGCCGGTGCAATACGCTACGGTTACTTTTGTCGATAACGGCGACACCACGAAACAATTTTCGGCGCTGACGGATGCATTGGGAAAGTATCAGATCGGCATTGTCACGGCGGTGAAGACTGCCGCTATTCTGCCGGTGGAATTTGAACTGGCGCAAAACTATCCGAACCCGTTTTCGTCTGCAACCGCTATATCGTATCGGCTCGGCGCGCACTCCGACGCGCAGGTGACGATTTACGACATGCTCGGCAAGAAAGTGAAAACGTTTGCGCCGGGAATGCAACCGGCCGGGCCGCACGGGATGTTGTGGGACGGCACGAACGACGCCGGCAAAAGAGTTGCCGCCGGAGTTTATTTCTATCGGCTCCAAGCCAATGGTGATTCTCGCATCAAGAAGATGGTTTTTGCCGTCGGCGAGGTAAATCTTCCGGCTGCACTTGCAAAAGCAAATTCTTCACCGCCGGCAGAAATCGAGAAAAGAAATAATACAATTCTTGCGAATGGAATTTTTACGGTTCACATTGCAAATACCGGCGGCACCTCCCCCGCCATTGCGCCGCGGCGCATTGAAAACGTTGCCGTGCAGAACGACACGACAATAAACTTCACCGTCAGCGCATTGAATGCGGCGATCGTTTACTTGGACAGCACGCAACAAATAATTCGCGGCTTCGGCGCGGCGAACATTGTGCAATGGCGTCCCGATATGAAGGTGAATGATATCGATAAAGCTTTTGGAACTAGCCCGGGTCAAATCGGATTTTCTCTGCTTCGTTTGCGCATCCCGCCGGAGGCGAACAGTTTTAGTCTCAATGTTCGTACCGCGCGCGCCGCTTATCAACGCAGCATAAAACTTATCGCTTCACCGTGGTCGCCGCCGGCGAGCCTGAAGACCAACAACAACATCGTTGGCGGCAGACTCCGTGAATCTGCTTATGCAGATTACGCGGCGCATTTAAAAGCCTTCGCCGATTTTATGGCAAGCAACGGCGCTCCCTTGCATGCGATCTCAATTCAAAACGAGCCTGACGTGCAAGTGACCTACGAATCTTGTAACTGGAATGCGGCGGAGATGCTCAAATTTGCCAAAGAAAATGCGCCCGCAATCGGAACGGCGATTTTTGCGCCCGAATCTTTTAATTTCAATCAAACCCTCTCCAACGCCATACTCAATGATTCGACTGCGGCTTCGCATGTGGCATTCATCGGCGGGCACATCTACGGCGGCGGGCTGAGAAGCTACCCGCTCGCGGAGAGCAAAGGCAAAGAACTTTGGATGACGGAACACCTGGAGCTTGACACCACGTGGACCGCGGTTTTAGCTACCGGCAAAGAGATCAATGATTGCATGACTGTCGGCATGAACGCTTATCTTTGGTGGTATATCGTCAGATTCTACGGCCCGATTCTCGAAACCGGAAACGTGAGCAAGCGTGGCTACGTCATGTCGCAGTTCGCGAGATTCGTGCGTCCGGGATATTTCAGAGTGTATGCGACCAGCCCGCAACGCCAGATTTATCTCACGGCTTATCGCGATGCGGCTAAGATCGTCATTGTGGCAATCAACCAGCGCGCGCAAGACATGGAACAAGCGTTTCAATTGAAAGACGGAGAGGCGGTTAGTTTTACTCGATACGTGACTTCGAGAACAAAGAATTGCATTCAAGAGAGTGACGTTGCAGTATCAAGCCGGATTTTCACAGCGAACCTGGAAGCATCAAGCATCACGACTTTTATTTCAAACTAGAATAAGTGCAGTCCAATTGGCGTAAAATGAGTTTGATTAAATTCAAGAGCCGTCGAGCGCAATAGGACTTCACCCGAAAGCGAGGACACGTGCGATCTTACATCGGCTGTTTTCTTTTCTGTTTGTGCTCAACAATAGTGGCGCAACCCTCCGGCGGGCCGTATGGCCCGATTCGGCAAACGTATAAACTGCCGACGGACGCGGGAAAGATTTATTATGTCGCGCCCAATGGCAGCGCCGAACAAACCGGCGAGTCCTTGAGCACACCAACCACTATCGAAGCCGCCATCACGCGTGTGCGCACCGCCGATGCGATCATCATGCGCAGCGGCACGTATCGCACCGGCAATTTGGTTTTGAATCAGGGTATCACGATTCAGCCGTATGCCGATGAACAGCCCATTTTAAAAGGGACCTTCATCGCTTCTGATTGGAAGAAGCAAGACAACGGATTATGGGTCACGAAATGGTCGCGCTTATTTCCCTCAAAGCCGCAGGACTGGTGGCGACGCCATCGTGAAGGCAAGAAAACGCCGCAGCATCGTTTCAACAATGATATGGTGTTTGTGGACGGCAGGTTCTTGCAGTCCGCGGGATGGGAAGGCGAATTGGATGAGAATACTTTTTTCATCGACTACGAAAGCGGCTTGGTTTATCTCAGTATTGATCCGACGGGCAAATTGGTCGAAATCACCGCCTTTGATGCTGCGATCATCAGAACCACCAAAGAGGTTCATGGCAAGAAATCGGACCACAAAGGCTACACGATTCGCAGCCTCACCTTCACGCAATACGCATATCGCGCGCTCGAAATCGAAGGAACGGAACCGGAAGGATTGTCCGATGAATCCAAACATGGCAAAGAAGTCGTGGGCACGACTTTGGAACATTGCACAATTTCCTTCTGCTCGCGTGTCGCAGGTTATCTGCGCGGCGATCGCATGACGATTCGCCACTGCAAAGTGAGCGACACAAGCACGGAAGGCATTTACGTCATCGCCTCGAACGACGTGCTGCTGGAGAAAAATATTTTCACTCGCAATAACATCGAGAACGTTACCGGCTATTATCCCGCCGCCGTCAAGATTTTTAACCAATCTTACCGCGTGACGTGCAATGACAACCTCGTGATCGATCTTCCCAATTCCAATGGCATCTGGTATGATGTCGGCAATGTCGATGGTGTGTTTACCAACAACTGGATTGAAGGCGTTGGCCTCATCGGCAAAACCATCAACACCGATCAGCTTTGGCCGAGCGACAACGGATTCTTTTTTGAAATTTCCAAAGGCGCCATCTGTGCCGGAAATGTTTTTGTCAACAACGACCACGGGATTATGGTGCTCAATGCCTCAAATGTTCAAATCTACCAAAACACGTTCATCAACAGCATGGCCTGCATCGGCCGCAACTCGCGCAGCGCACAGGGCGATCACTTTGGCTGGCATCCCAGCACCGGGCCGGATGTGGACGAGCGCGACGAACACGTCTTCGTCAATAATCTGCTTGTCGGCGATAAGGGTTTCAACAGATCCCTTCTGTTCGTTTGGCAGTTGGCCTCGCTGTGTGGGAAGCTCGATAAACCACAACTGAAACAACTCGATTACAACGTGTACGTGCGCGGCGCTGAGAAAACCTCTTATCCCTTGATTCTGTGGAGTCCGGCAGCAAACGAAAACTGCCAAACAGGATTTGAGTCATTGGAGAATCTGCGAAAGCTGTATCCGGAATTTTCCGCCAACAGCCGCTATTATTCAAATTATGATGGCCCCTTGTTCAAGGGCATTGAATTAGGAAACTTCCAATTATTATCGACCTTTCCAGCAGCAAAATCAGGAATGCAGCTTCCGGCGCAAATCAACAAACTTCTTGGTTCATCGAAGAAAGATAGTCGATACGTTGGAGCGTATCCGCCGATGCCATGAAGGAATTGTTTCTATCGATGTAAAATTCCGTGTGGTGTGGCAAAACAAGCAAACGTCTTGAAATGCTGCTGGCGCGGACCACGGCATAATCATTGTTAAGCTCGTCGTTAAGTCACATTCTTAAAAATTTCTGCAACTTTATGGAAATTGCATTTGCTATCCTTGGAATTGTTGTAGCTATCATAATCGGAGTTTGGCAAATCTGGTTGGCACATAAGCAAAACAAAATTGCCAAGACAAGCTCTAGTGTGACCTTTGAACCCCCATCTACAAGTAATTATGAAGACAAAGTTGTAGATTATCTAAACAAATCCAATGGTGCAGAATTGTTATTTGCTAAAGTAACGAAAGATGAAGACCGCATAATAGCGTTACAAATGAATCAAGGCAGGAAACTTATTGTTGATAAACCAGCCTATTGGAAGGATGTACATGCTGGTGAAATCGAATCGCTACCTTCATATATCCATATTGAGACAACACATTCCAGAGATGTTAAACCTGAAGGTAGGGGCCGTCATTCTCGCGAAGTACCCAACAGAGCCGTACATACCATAGAGTTCTTGCTTTCAAATTCTGGCAATAAAACACTAGTCCTCAAAAAGGTGAAACTAAATATTCTCTTTTGCGAACCCAATAACGACTATCACGTTTTAGGAATGACAATAGAAGCAGGACCAGTGCATACCTTCGTTATCGAAGGCGTTGAACTGTCCCCTGACAAATCAGAACTAGTCTTACATGACAAACTCATTCAGATAGAACCAAATGGCGTCGTGGCTTATGAAGTTTCTTTGAAATCCGACCAACACTACACTTATAGGGTGAAGTTCGCTTTCGATTGGATAGACGTAAGCTCTGGAAAAGAGAAAACATCATTTAGCGAAGTTTTTGTTTTAGATTTTCCAACATATAGTTTACATTTTTCGCCAATTGAAATGGAACATATCGCGAATATTGAGATTACACCTTTGGTTGTTAAGGGCAAGCTGAATCCGTTCGTCGCCAAGATTCTCCTTAATCCAAAACACAATTACTACGATAAAGTAATCGAGGTGTTATTGTATGATTCCGCAAGACCAGCGCAAAACTTCATTCAATATCTAAAAACAATCGCAGGAGATAAAAACGCCAGTCCTCTAATGAAGGAGTATGCAATGGTGTCTTTGCTTCTACTCGAAGACGGAGTATCCGGTGACCTACGTTCGAGAGAAACGGATAAATCTGTTGCACAGAAAATGATTCGGGAAAAAAGTAAATGAGTTAAAGCAAATCTATGCCTAACGATATAAGAATTCGCGCAACATTTGTTCCAGCGAACGCGGCGACGGCGGTATGATTTTTAAGACCAACGATCTCGAAGTCGCCCGACCGCACAGTCCGATGATCTTATGCACAAACAAACGGACAATTATGGATCATGATATTTATGAAAGGAATAACAAATGAAAAGGCAAAATAATGTCTGTCATTCCTACTCATACCAGAGGCGCGTGTGCTTCAACTTCAAAAGGCCTCGCTGTATAGTTGCGTTGTTACTAATCTGTGTGATTGGATTGTCGCCGCTACATTCGCTGGCGCAGCCATTGGCAAAAGGCAAAGCCAAATTCTTGGGCGGTGCCACGAGCAGCAATCTGTTCAGTAATTTTGATAAATATTGGAACCAGACCACCCCCGGCAATGACGGCAAATGGGGCTCGGTCGAGGCCGTGCAAGGGCAACCTAACTGGACGAACTTGGATCGAATTTATGATTATGCGGTACAACGAGGCATACAATTTAAAGAACACACATTAGTTTGGGGAAGCCAGCAGCCCGTATGGATTGCCGCGCTTGATTCTGCCAGCCAACGGGCCGCCGTCGAAAATTGGATTCGCCTTGTTTGCGAGCGTTACCCTTCGATGGCGATGGTTGACGTGGTCAATGAGCCTTTCCATGCGCCGCCGTCTTACAAAAGAGCATTGGGTGGCGATGGAACGACAGGTTGGGATTGGGTCATTACCGCATTTCAAATCGCAAAAAAATATCGCGTGCCCGGCGTGAAGCTGCTCATCAACGAATATAATGTCATTCACAGTACCACCGTCACAACCAACTATCTCGCTCTGATCAAGCTTTTGCAGGATCGCGGTTTGATCGACGGCATCGGCGTGCAAGGCCACTATTTTGAGTTTCGCAGCGATATGGCCAGCTCCAATACTTATGTTTACGATGTTGCGACGATTAAATCCAATCTCAATCGACTCACCG
Organism: uncultured Cytophagia bacterium; assembly: GCA_964447935.1. GTDB lineage: Bacteria > Zhuqueibacterota > Zhuqueibacteria > Zhuqueibacterales > Zhuqueibacteraceae > Zhuqueibacter. The sequence continues at coordinate 25,002 of CAYUVM010000005.1, forward strand.
CCACTGGACTGCCGGTTTATATTTCCGAATTTGATATTGATGAACCGATTGATGCGAATCAGCTTGCGCAGTACAAAATTTACTTCCCGATTTTTTGGAGCAATCCGGGCGTGAAAGGAATAACCTTGTGGGGTTATATTCAAAACGACGTTTGGACGGCGCATCCTAATACTTACGTCTTGCTGGCCAATGGCGCCGAACGTCCCGCGCTCCAATGGATGCGCACGTTTGTTTTAACTCCTTCGACGCCCGATCCGATTTCGCCGGTTGGAACAACCGGCGAGCCACGCAACCCGCGGTTGGCATGGCGCGCTTCGGCTTCTGCAACTTCATATCGAATCCAAGTTGCCACCAACACCGGCTTCGCGCCGGTTGTCGTGGATACCACCGTGGCCGACACGCTCCTGCGCTTGAACCCGCTTGAGGCAAACCGGAGACACTACTGGCGTGTGAGCGCGACGAATGTTTACGGTGCGAGCGAATATTCGATTACGTCGGCTTTCGTAACCGGAGATCAAGTCACGGCTGTCGCAGAACGTAGCGTCATTCCGACGGTATTTAAACTGCACCAAAATTATCCGAATCCGTTTAATCCGTCGACTCAAATCGCATACTCAATTCCGCAAAGCGGTTTCATCTCGCTGAAAGTTTATAATCTTGAGGGAAAGGAAGTCGCGACGCTATTCGAAGGTGTCCAAGCTGCGGGGAATCACGTTACTTCGTTTGACGGTGGAGGATTTGCCGGCGGTGTTTATTTCTACCAACTGAAGGTAAACAGTTTTAAAGAAACCAAAAAGTTCATTTTGCTCAAATAAAGTATGAAGTAAATAAATGAAGCCGGGCTTGCGCAGCGCGATCATGCTAAATTAGAAAACTCGTTGAGCGCAAGTCCGACTTCGCCCTTTACTGAGGAGATCATAACCATGCCTTTAGCAAATTTAACCGCCCAAGCAAAACGCCGGACGCCGGATGAGCTCATTTCGCATCTAAAAAGTTTCGAGCTGGATTTGAAATTTTCCGCCGGTGTGTGGTTCTTTTCGCCGCCGGCCAGCCGTTTTCATGACAAGTACAAAGCCGATCTCAATCTCGAGCAGCGGCTCGAAATCGCCGCGAGCTTGAAAGACTACGGTCTTGCTGGAATGGAGGCGCATTATCCGAATGAAGTCAATCGTGAGAACCTTCACGTTTGGCAGAAATTCACCAAAGACACCGGTATCCGTTTAATCACTGTGATCCCGCTCTTGTTTTATGACAAACAATTTGAATTCGGTTCGCTTTCCAATCCCATTACCGCGGTGCGCCGAGCCGCCGTCGAACGCGCCAAGCAAGCCTTTCAACTCGCCAATGAAATTGAAGCCGATTTCGCCGTGATCTGGGCCGGCATCGACGGCTACGAAAATCCGTTCGGCATCGATTTCATCGACATGCGCCAGCGCTTTGCCGAAGGCATTGCCGAAGCGATGGACGCCGCGCCGGGCGTTCGCATTGCATTCGAACCCAAGCCGTATGAGCCGCGCGGCCACATTTTGTATGGTCTCACGCCCGAAGGCGTTCTCCTTGGCCATCAAGTCGAGGCGATGCTGAAGCAAGAAAAAAATCGCGCGCTCTTGCAGCAGGGGCACAAGCTCTTTTGCATGAATCCGGAAATCGGCCACCTGCTCATGGGCTTCGAAGATTTGCCCTATGCTTTGAGTTGGCCGTTATCCGAAGGTCGCTTGGCGCATATGCATTGGAACAGTCAGCCGCTGGGCAACTACGATCAGGATTTGAATGTCGGCGTGATTTCGCCGGAGCAGATGGAAGCCGGCTTGTACGTTTTGAAAATGCACAGCTATAATGGTTACTTCGGCATCGATGTCAATCCGGAGCGCATGCCGGTTGACGTCGCGTTGAAAAATTCGATGGATGCGTTGCGCGCCGCCAATGATCGCATCAACGCGCTCGATCACGCGCGCATCATCGAGGCCACGATCAAGCCCGACCAAAAGCGCGGCTGGCTCGAAGCCTATTTGATCCGCGCTCGCTCGCCGCATCCGGAGAAATTGCCGCCGCTGGAGAAAGCCGTGCAGTCGAATTTGTAATGAAAGCGCCAAGGCAAAACCATTGGAGGCAAGACTATTAAAACGCCTTTAATTGTTTTGCCCTGTTGTGTTCGAAATCAAATTCCCACATCTATCACTTACTTGGCTGAAAGAGAGAATCTTTATGCCGCCCGAATCGCAAAAGCTGTCCATTAAAGAGAAGATCGGTTACAGTCTTGGTGACACCGCTTCAAATTTGTTTTTTCAAACGTTCATTTTGTTTCTGCCCATCTTCTATACCGACGTGTTCGGGTTGCCCGCAGCAGCGATGGGAACGCTGTTTTTGTTTACGCGAATTTTCGATGCGGCGAATGATCCGGTGATGGGCACGATTGCCGACCGCACGAACACGCGCTGGGGAAAATTTCGCCCGTACATTCTGGTCTTCGCCATTCCCTTTGGCATCGCCGGCGTGCTGGCGTTTACAACGCCGAATTTCGACGCATCCGGAAAGCTCATTTATGCGTACTTGACCTACAACGCGCTCATGGTCATGTACACGATCGTGAACGTGCCCTATTCCGCGCTCATGGGCGTGATGACGCCGAATTCGATGGAGCGCACCGAAGTATCATCATTTCGTTTTGTGGCGGCGTTTATCGGCGGCCTGATCGTGCAGGCTTCGACGATTTCGCTCGTCAAATATTTTGGCAACGGCAATGACGCCGTGGGTTGGCAATGGGCCATGGGATGCATCGCCGCACTGGCGACGGTATTGCTTTTCATTACTTTTGCCACCACCAAGGAAAGAGTACAACCTCCGAAGGAGCAAACTTCGGAATTTAAGAAAGACCTGCGCGATCTCTTCACTAACAAGCCGTGGCTACTCATCGCCGGCGCCACGGTTTTTCAGCTCACCTATATCGTCATGCGCGGCTCTTCGATTGCGTATTATTTCAAATACTATGTCGGCGAACAGCAGTTCAATCTCTTTGGCAATTCCATCGCGCTTTCACAAGAAACTTTCACTTCTTCCTTCTTGTTGATCGGCAGCATCGCCACCATCATCGGCGTGGTTTTGACCAAATGGATTTCAAAAAAGCTCGACAAGAAAAATACGTATGCCAGATTTTTGATCGCGAGCGCTGTGCTCAATGCCGCGTTCTATCTCGTGCGCCCGCAAGATGTTTTGTTCATCTATGCACTCAATGTTTTTGTCTCCTTCTTCTTCGGCCCCGTGTCGGTTTTGCAATGGGCCATGTACACCGACACGGCGGATTACTCCGAATGGAAAAACCACCGGCGCGCCACCGCGCTTTTGATGGCGGCTTCTTTATTTGCACTCAAGTTGGGATTGGCTTTGGGCGGCACCTTTGTCGGCTGGATACTGGCTTATTACGGCTTCGTCGCCAATCAAACGCAGACGGCGGAAGCGATGAGCGGCATCGTTTTGCTCTTGAGTGTGTTCCCCGCAATTTTCGGTATCGTCGGCGGTTTGTTGATGTTACCGTATCCGTTGACGAATAAAAAGATGGTTGAAATTGAGGAAGAATTAACCGCGAGAAGGCGCGCGGCATAACTTGGCTCGTCGTAGCGCCTTCAGGTGCAGCGTATTCTGAACCTTGTGCTCTTATAAGGGATTTTTTAATGCGAACTTTACTTCGCCAAAGAATGTTCGTGGCATGTCTCGTCACGGCCGCCATTGGTTTTGCTCTCACTGATCGTCCTGCACTCAAGAAAGTTTTTAAGAAAGATTTTCACCTCGGCGCGGCATTGAGCTATGAGCAAGTCGCGGGCAAAGACGCGGCCGCCGCGGCGCTGGTCAAAGAACAATTCAACAGCATCACCACGGAAAATATTTTGAAATGGGAGCGCGTCCATCCGGAGTTGCAGCGTTATGATTTTGCGCCGGTGGATTCATTTGTCGCGTTCGGCGAAAAGCATGGCATGTTCATCGTAGGGCATACGCTTGTGTGGCATAACCAAACGCCGCGTTGGGTATTTGAAGACGGCGCCGGAAAACCGGCCACGCGCGACGTGCTGCTGCAACGCCTGCGCGATCACATCTTCACCGTCGTCGGCCGCTACAAAGGTCGCATTCACGGTTGGGATGTCGTGAACGAAGCGTTCGAAGATGATGGCTCGCCGCGCAAAACCAAATGGCGCGAGATCATCAGCCCCGATTACGTGCAAAAGGCTTTTGAGTTCGCGCGCGAGGCCGATCCGCAAGCCGAGCTGTACTACAACGATTTCAATTTGTGGAAAAAAGAAAAAGCCGAGGCCACCGTACGCCTCGTGCGTGAGTTGCAAGCGCAGGGCATTCGGGTCGATGGCATCGGCGAGCAGGGGCATTGGGGGCTCGATTACCCCTCGATTGTCGAAGCCGACGCCGCGTTGCAATTGCTCGCGCAAACCGGCGTAAAAATTATGATTACGGAATTGGATATCACCGCGTTGCCCAATCCCGATGATTGGAGCGGCGGCGCGGATATCACGAAGAACGCTGAATTGCGCAAGCATCTCAATCCGTATCCGGAGGCGTTGCCCGATTCCATGCAGCAGGTTTTGGCCAAACGCTACGCCGAATGTTTTGCGCTCTTTCATCAACACCGCGATCTCATCAGCCGCGTGACTTTCTGGGGCGTCGATGACGGCCAATCATGGCTCAACAACTGGCCGGTGCGAGGACGAACCAATTATCCGTTATTGTTTGATCGCAACTATCAACCCAAACCGGCTTTTGATGCGGTGATGCAAATCATGCAGGCAAAGTAAGAAACGTAGCGCAGGTATCTTACCCAATGTCACTAACATTTTGAACAAAGGGCATTAGCTGGTTAACTTGAAATTAT
>CAYUVM010000006.1:0-29609 GCA_964447935.1 uncultured Cytophagia bacterium
AAGCGCTGGCCAAAGACCCGACCATACGCTATCAGCACGTGGATGAGATACCCGCTGATTTGCGCGCCATTGAAGCGGGTTCCCTCAGCACCTCAAGAATCCGGGCCAAGGCGGTCGCAATGACTCCTGTTGCTTCGTCCATGCGAACTCTGCTTCCTTGGGCCGTGGCCGCCTTGATGACCTTTGTTGCGGCAATTGTCTTCGGGATTTTTGTGATGCAGCCATCTTCGCCTGAACGGCTCACTTCACGTTCGCTCATACTGCCGCCGAAAAAGACAACCTTCGACATGTTCTCGGGCGCACATCTTGCGATTTCACCTGATGGACGAAAAGTAGCATTTGTGGTCACCGATTCTGCCGGTATTGATAAACTCTGGGTCCGCTCCCTCGACGCGCTGACAGCGACTACACTTAACAACAGTGAAGTTGCCTACTATCCTTTTTGGTCGCCCGACAGTCGTTGGCTCGGATTCTTCAGCGACGGAAAATTGAAGAAGGTGGACGCTGCTGGCGGACCTGTGCTGACAATCTGCGACGCGCCGAACGGTCGGGGAGGCGCATGGAATAGAGATGGTGTGATTCTCTTTGCCCCGAATGACAATGGCGCACTCTTCAAAGTCGCCGCCTCCGGCGGCACCCCGGTTCGGGTAACAACTATTGATAGCACGCGACACGAGGGCAGTCATCGCTGGCCCTGTTTCCTTCCGGATGGGAATCACTTCGTCTTCACAACTCAGGCACTATACTTTGACTCGGAGGCCGACGCTATCAAGCTTGGCACCCTTGAGGCTTCGACGAGCACGGTATTGCTGCCGGTGAGATCAAATGCGGTCTATGCCTCCGGGTTTCTTGTCTTCATGCAAGAAGGAACATTGATGGCACGACCCTTTGATTCGGAGATACTGGAGTTCGCCGGAGAAACGGCGCCGATTGTAGAGAACGCTCAGCCCAATTGGTTCAATCTCAATAGCAGAGGGGATTTCTCGGTCTCGCAGAATAGCGTGCTGATTCTGCAAGCCCAAGGGTTTCAAGGTGCTCGTCATGCTCTTTTTGATCGCAGGGGAAATTGCCTCACCGTCTTTCCAGAACTGCCTGCATTCAGCGGAAGATTCTCTCCCGATGGTCGGAGAATCGCTTTTGTGCTCACCGATAGTCGAATGAGCACTGGGGATGTGTGGGTGCGCGACCTCTCCCGCAAGACAACTTCCAGATTGACGTTCGATCCGGCAATCGAGAATGGCCTAGTCTGGTCACCGGACGGACGCGCCATCGTGTTCAATGCAAATCGAGAGGGCCGGCGCAATATCTTCATGAAGAACATTGATGGCACTGGAAACGAGCAGCTTCTTCTCAAATCCGACTTCGACAAGATGACATGGAGTTGGTCTCGCGATGGGCGATATCTCGCGTTCACAGCTCATACTGCTAAGAAGACTGGTACGGACCTTTGGCTGCTCCCGGTCTCCGGAGGTCGGCAACCCCTCGCCTTTCTCCAAACGGAGTTCGAGGAAGACCGCCCGAGGCTTTCTCCCGATGGACGCTGGGTTGTTTATCAATCCAATGAGACCGGGCGTGAAGAGATCTATGTTCGTGCGCTTGATGGTTCCGGCGAAAAATGGCAGGTATCGACTGATGGCGGACTTGAGCCTATCTGGCCGGGTGATGGAAAGGAGATCTTCTTTTCGTCTCTTGATCGCCACTTGATGGCCGCCGAGGTCAAAATCATGGATGGAAAGATTAGCATCGGAGCCGCACGCGCGTTGTTCGATTTTGAGTCAGCAAAGATCGTTTGGGGAAATGTCGACGATGTCAGCAGCGATGGTAAAACCATCATCGCGTTGGTGGGCGCTCCACCGCAAACTTCGCCGCTCACGCTTGTCATCAACTGGGATGCAGAAGTGAAAAGGAAATGATTGGCAAAACCCTTTCCTACTACAAAATCCTCGCCAAGCTCGGCGAAGACGGCATGTCTTCCTTAATGAGAAACCGCAAAAAAGTGACCCCGCATGTGGGAGGCGTCGTGTATGATTGGAAAAACAATCTCACATTATCGCATATTAGAAATGTTGGGTGAAGGGGGAATGGGCGTGGTCTACAAAGCCGAGGACACCAGGCTTGAGCGTACCGTAAATACGTAAATACGACGAGCGTCAGCGGCTGACGCGCATCAACGTCGTGCTCAATTGGTTCGAGGAATTGCAACGTAAAGTTCCAACCGGCAAGTAAGAGGATCGGCAAATATATGAGGATATGAGATGAGAAGATTAAAGCAGTTGCACGTCTTTTTCCCGTCAGCTTTTATTTTGCTACTGGAACAACAGCCGCAGCGTCACCATCAAGCGTGTGCAGCAAAAGTTTTCCATTTTAGCAATGGTTTCATTCTGTTTTGCGCGCAATCTTTGAGGAATAAATTAATGAGCTTCTGATAGGGAATATCCGTTTCCACGGCGAGCTGTTGAAAATATTCAATCGTTGCATTCTCGATGCGGATGGTAATTTGCCTCTTCAGCTTTTTGGCATACGGGTTTTTTATTGATTTTGAAAAATCGTATTCTTGGCGCATATTATTTGCTCCGTGTGTAATTTTTTTGCTCGCCGCGGCTGGCTTTTCTGGCTGAAATGATTCTGACCACTTCGTCGTCTCGTCTATAACAATGAACGACGAGCAAAATCCGCAGACGCCTGCTCAATCCGAGCAAGATGAACCGATCTTCTTCTTGTGAATGCTCCGGATCCGCAATCAAACGGGCGTTGTCGTCATAGAACACGGTTTCCGCCTCTTCGAATGAGACGCCGTGATCTTTTTGATTCGACCTGTTTTTATTCGGGTCCCAATCAAAAGTGATTGCCATTATTAAATATAATTATTTAAGCAATACAAAGCAAGGTCTTTTAAGAAATCGAACAAGCACATGATCGGCAAAACAATTTCGCACTATCGCATTCTCGAAAAACTCGGCGAAGGCGGCATGGGCGTCGTGTACAAAGCCGAGGACACCACGCTCAAGCGCGAGGTCGCGATCAAATTCCTGCCGCGACAGATTGCGAGCCAGGTTACAGAGCGCGAAAGATTCAAGATTGAAGCCAAAGCGGCGGCGGCACTGGACCATCCCAACATTGCAAAGACTTATGCCATCGAAGAAAGTGATGGGCAGATGTTCATCGTGATGGAATTTATCGACGGTGAAGAACTGAAAAAGAAAGTAATCAGGGAGCAGTTATCAGTAAACTGTGTCATCGACATCGCCGCGCAAATCGCTGAGGGCCTGAAAGCCGCGCACGCCAAAGGCATCACCCACCGTGACATCAAATCCAGCAATATCATGGTGACGGAATCGGGGCAGGTCAAGATTATGGATTTCGGTTTGGCGAAGATCGGCGACGGCGTTCAGCTTACTAAAACGGGCACAAGGCTCGGCACGGCGGCGTACATGTCGCCGGAGCAGGCAAGTGGTGAGTTGGTGGATCATCGCACCGACATCTGGGCTTTGGGCGTGGTGTTGTACGAAATGCTCACCGGCCAGTTGCCGTTTCGCGGTGAATATGAGCGCGCGGTGATTTATGCGATTTTGCACGAAGAACCTGATCCTGTTACCAAGCATCGGCCCGATATCTCCGCTGATTTAGCTGAGATTGTTAAAAAGGCTTTGCAAAAAAACCGGGAAAACCGTTATCCCTCCGCAGCAGATTTATTGCGTGACTTGCAGCGCCTAAAGCAAACTTTAAACAGCTTTTCACCACAATTTGCCGGACATGAGCCAACCTCGCGGCGCGATCAGCAAGCCGGGCCTCGCGCGGTCGCGAAGCAGAAAACGAAACGCACTGCTCTCCTCTTTGCTTTGAGCGTCATTGCGGCGAGCATGGCAATCGTGCTTTATTTCATGTTCTTCTCTGAATCTGAGCTGGAGCCTGATCGGCCGCCGATGCGAACGTTGCTCTTGACCAACTTTTCGGGTCAGAAATTTAATCCAGCATTCTCGCCCGACGGAAAAGCGATCGCGTTTTCCTGGAATGGCCTGCGGCAGGACAACTTCGATATTTACGTGAAGCCGGTTGACGCCGGAACGCCGGTCAGATTGACCACCAATCCGCGTGGTGAGTTTCGCCCGGCCTGGTCGCGCGATGGAAAATTTATTGCCTATGTTCGCATAACCGGAGCGCGCAACGATGAAGTATACATAATCCCCGCGCTCGGCGGCGCGGAGCGCAAGATCGCAGAATACAGATCAAGACAATTCTCTTCTATATGCTGGTCGCCCGAGGGGAAATTTATTTTGCTATCGGATGATTGGGAAAATAAAGGAGCGCGTATCTTCAAAGTCGCGGTAGAGGCGCCCGATAAAAGGCAAAGCCTAACCCAGCCGCCTGAAAATTTTTTCGACCACACGCCTCGAATTTCTCCCAACGGTAAAATGCTCGCCTTTGTTCGAGAATCACCGGCGGCGCTTAGAGATGTTTATCTCATGTCGTTTGGCGATACGGAAGCCGTGCGTTTGACGTTCGACGATTTGTCGATCGAGGGGCTGGCGTGGACCTCGAACAGCCGCGCGGTGGTTTTCAATTCAAATCGCGATGGCGCTTCGCGGCTTTGGAGAGTGTCGATCTCAGGAGGCAAACCGGAGAAAATTCCCATTGGCGGCCCGGATATAATCGAGCCGTCAATTGCTCTTGCCGGCAACAGACTCGCCTATCAAAAGATATTGGTCAATGACAACATCTGGAAAATCAACCCGACGGATCCCGAGAAGAAAGCGTCGCTCATCACCTCCTCGCAAAGAAATATACTCCCGGATATTTCTCGGGACGGCATGAAGATCGTCTTCTCCTCAAATCGAACCGGCAGCTTTGAAGTGTGGGTCTGTGACAGCGGGAGCAAAGCACCGACGCAATTGACCACGCTCAACAGCGCCAATCCGCAATGGGCGCGCTGGTCGCCAAACGGGGACAGGATAGTTTTCTCCTCGGAGCCCGTAGAGAACAATGAAAGCGCGCTTTATATCATCCCGGTTGGCGGCGGCACACCGCGAAAGCTCGCGGATAAAGCTTTGCAACCAAGCTGGTCGAGAAATGGGGAGTGGATTTATTTCGCGACGGAGGGAGGCCAGATTCACAAGATGGCGGCGGAAGGCGGCGAATCTAAACCGCTGACGACGCAGGGCGGCATTACACCGAACGAATCTTGGGACGGCGAATATGTTTACTACACCAAATGGTATAATCGCCCCGACATTTGGCGAATACCCGCTGCTGGAGGCGAGGAGCTTTCAATCATTGCAGGCATTGGCAAAGCCGGTGACATTGCAAACTGGGCTTTGGCAAAAACCGGGATATATTATTGGGCCGGCAATAGTGATTGGCGACCCAACCTTGCATTTTTCGACTTTGCAACGAAGCGCGCCGAACTGCGGGCGTGGGTATCCGACGCGATCGCCGATAATGGCTTCGCAGTGTCTCCGGATGGAACGTGGTTTTTGTATCTAGTGCGCGGGCAAGCGCAAAGCGATATTATAGTGATTGAGAATTTTAGATGAGGTAATCAATGATCGGCCAAACCATCCTCCATTACAAGATTCTCGCCAAGCTCGGCGAAGGCGGCATGGGCGTGGTGTACAAAGCCGAGGACACCAGGCTCAAGCGCGAAGTCGCGATCAAATTTCTGCCTCGGCACATTGCCGCCAGCGATGAAGAACACGAGCGCTTCAAAATCGAAGCGCAAGCCGCGGCGGCTTTGAACCATCCTAACATCGCGACGATTCATGCCATTGAGGACATCGATGAGGAGATGTTCATTGTGATGGAGTGTGTTGAGGGGAAGGAATTGAAGCAATTGATAATTGACAATTCTCAATTGACAATTGATAATTGCCTCGCTTACGCCACGCAAATCGCCGAAGGACTGAAAGCTGCACACGCCAAAGGCATTATCCACCGCGACATCAAATCGAGCAACATTATGCTAACGGAATCCGGTCAGGTCAAGATCATGGATTTCGGCTTGGCGAAATTCGTTGAGGCAAGTGGTCGTTTATCTCCCCTGACCAAATCCGGCACGACCTTGGGCACCGCGGCATACATGTCACCGGAACAAGCACGCGGCGAGCCGTTGGATCAACGCACGGATATTTGGTCGCTCGGCGTTGTGCTGTATGAAATGATTACCGGCCAACTGCCTTTCTCAGGTGTGTATGAGCAAGCGATTTTGTACGCCATTGTGAACGAAGAACCGGCGCCTTTGTCTCATCATCGGGCCGAGGTTTCAAAAAACTTGCAGCGGATTGTGGACAAAGCGCTGGAAAAGGATCCGCAAACGCGCTATCAGCACGTTGATAACCTGCTCGCCGATTTACAACAGGAGAGAAAAAAACTTGTAACCGCTACTGAATCGAGTGCGATAAAAAAAGCCCCATCGACAAAGTTTATGTTCGCGACTGCGGCGATGATTTTCGCCGCGATCGTCATCGTTTCTTTTTACATTCTCAATCGACAGGCGGCCCTAAACATTCCCGCCAAGCATACACAAATAACATTTGTCGGTAATGCCGGTGATCCGGCGATTTCTCCGGATGGCCGGTCTATCGTTTACGTGAGCGGAGCCGAGGGCAATCAAAAAGTGATGGTCAAGGATTTGGCCGGCGGTGAGCCGTTAGAGATTTTATCCGGCATTTGGTGTTCGTCTCCGAGCTGGTCGCCCGATGGTTCTGAGTTGGCCGTGAATGCTCTGTTGCAAGATTCTTCCCGGGGCACTTTTTTCGTTCCTCGGCTTGGCGGCAGTTTTCATCACGTACCGCGGATAGGCGAGCCGCTCCGCTGGTCGCCGGACGGTTCTCGCATTGCAACCAAGGACGGCAATGACGGGGCAAAATTGATCTGGTTTTATAATAGGGCCACTTTTGATGACGCTTCCATACGTCTGGGCGGTACTTTTACTTGGTTGCGTGACTTGGATTGGTCCCCCTCGGGCAATCGGCTATTGTTTCTCACGGTGAAAAAAGATGAGCACTATCAGATTTGGACGATCAAAACCGATGGCAGTGAACAACAACAAGTGGTGGAAGACAGCGTTGAATTATTTTCACCGCGCTGGTCTAGGCATGAAGAAGCCATTTACTATTTGCGGGACACCGGCCAGACCCAAGATCTGATGAAAGTCCAAATTGCGGCGGCAACGGGAACAGCCGAGGCCTTGCCTAGGATATTGCAAAGCGGCTTGCAAACGGGCGCCTCTCTTACACTGTCGCAAGACAATAAGTCGGCGCTCTACACCCGAGGTGCAACGAGCTCGAATTTATGGCTGACTAGCCTTGCAGGCACCGAGAAGGGGCGCATCGTTAAAACCAAACAACTCACGACCGGCACCTCCGTGATTTATGCTCCGACGATTTCACCGGACGGCAACAGGGTTGCATTTAGCATTCAACGAGGACAATATGTAAATATTTTTGTCATGCCGATTGCGGGCGGGGCCATGCAGCAGCTCACTTTTTTGAATTCTTCGAACGTCCTTTCGGACTGGAGCCCGGATGGCCGGGAAATTGTTTATAGTTCCGATATTGGCGGGAAAACCAAAGTCTGGCGAACCAATGCCGAGGGCGGTGCGCCGCGACCATTTGAGAAAAGCGAATTGAGTGGTGATACACCTGCGGTCGTCTGGTCTCCGGGCGCTCAGATCATGTATCAGCGAACGGGAAATCGAAATTTTCATCTTCTTGATCCGCGCACGGAAGAAGAGCGGCCGCTGGTTTCCAATGAATTAGTGGGCTGGATGTTTTTTCCACGCTATTCGCCGGATGGTAAAAGTGTGGCCGTGTACTGGAACAGATGGGAAGGAGGCAGATCGTTTCGAGGCCTTTGGCGAATCTCCCTCGAAGATTCATCCCAAGTCCGTTTAGCAGATGGGAAGTTGAAGCCAATAGAGTGGTCGGCTGACGGAAGGTGGATTTATGCCTGGAATCCTGAGAGAAAACCTGCCGAGATCATGATGGTTCCTGCCTACGGTGGTAAACCGAAAACGTATGTGGTTTTGCCTTTTGAGAATGTTGGAGAATGGTATATAACGATGACGCCGGATGGCAAAATGATTGTTTGTGTTGTGCCTGAAACCCAATCCGATGTTTGGCTGATGGAAAACTTTGATCCGGAAGTCGGGAAAGAGTGAAGCACGGAAAGTGTAAGCCCCGAGCGTAAACATTGGAAAGAATATTTCCCACTATCGCCTTCTCGAAAACATGGCAACGACATAATCTCTAAAGCCCAAGATACCGATTTATCATGCGAACTATTTTGAAAAATACAAACAAAGGATAATTTATAAGGCTGCAAATGCAATGGTGAGTAAAAAAATTATATAGCATTTTTGTAAAGAAGGATTGGCATCTCACATCGCTATGAAACAATTTTAACGCAGAATCGACGCAGATTTTTTCGAGTCGCTTGCAAAAATAAGGATTTAAGCTCAAAAACAGCGAATGACCGTCGGTCTCATAACCCAAAGGTCGGAGGTTCGAATCCTCCCCCCGCTACTCTTATAAGTACATGTTTTTATGCAGAAAGGGAATCTCCAAGATTCCCTTTTTTATTTTGGGGCAGGGACAAATGTGGACAAGAATGGACAAGAAATGACGTAAGAATGACGTAAAGATTTTTTAGTGGGAGAACCCTCTACCTTCGTGACTAAAGGACACCGGCTGAATTAATCGACTATGTCAACCACTTTTATTGTTCAACAATCTGCTTCTCAGCCTCGCTCAAAATGTCCGTCGCCAATTGCTCCAAAGCCGAAAGATTCCCTGCAACCGTAAATTCACCGACTTTTTGATCGCCCCGGAAAAGAAGAGCCTTTACTCGCAGCGTTTCCGCGATGAGGCGATAACGTCCGGCGAGAGAATACGCGGCTGGAAATTCCGAGGCATCGACAAAAATCAGCGGAGCGCTGCGGCCGCGTGCAGAGATTTCTCGCAGCGCATTATTGATACGTGTGGTCAATCCCAAATGATCGATAAAACGTTCATCATCCTGAAAATTGGCGCGCAATACTAATGGACGCGGCGACGCAATAGGAATTTGAGTTTTATCCTCGCTCGTCACGCGCCCGATATCGAAGCTGGTGCCGCCGCGTGGCGCTGCGACCAATGGGCGCTGAATGCCGCCAATGTCTTTGGCCAGCTCCGGCACTTGATCGGCGGAGAATTGAAAGAGCTTGCTGACGTCGATGAACTCATCATCACGCAAGGCAGCACCACGCATGCCCAACAATAAGCTATAAGTCAATAAGCCTTGGCCATAGCGACTCGCTTCGTAACTGACCGCATCTGCCGCCGCGCCTGCGAGAACATACATTCCAGTGCGATCTTTCATCCGCTCCAGCGCGCGAATTTGGCTTGAAGAAAGGTCGCGTTTTTCCGACAGTTTTTCCACTACTCGGCCCGAGGCACAGGTGTCCAAAATTAACACTTGTTTTAAAGCCGGAATTTGTTTGATCAACTCGGTCAATTCCGCGCTGGAGATTGCGGCGAGCTTGCGTACTTCGGGATCATTGAGATCCCCGCTCAGAGCTTCGTTGAGCAAGTAATAATAATCGCCTTCCTGGCCGCTACCGTAATTGATGCCGTGGCCGGCCAAATAAACCACCAAAATGTCGGTGGATTTAGCTGCCTTCGCCACCTCTCTAAAAGCTTGCAGTAAATTTGCTTTGGTGGGAAGCGTTGCGACTGTATTCGCCTCAGTCGTAAGCAGTTTTAAATGAAGCCGCTCAACACCGAACAGACGTTGAGCGCCTATTTGCAAAGCATGGCTCACATCCATAGCATCTTTGGCGGCGTAACGCAGGTCGATATTCTGCCCGCGATAATCGGACACGCCGGCAACGATGGCCCAAAGATGCGGTGGCACAATTTGTTCTTTAGCTGGTGCTTTATACACTGCGCGAAAGTTGCGGCTGGCCAAATATCCCGCCGAGTTGAAGGCTTTGACTTCGATTACATTTTCTTTTCCTGAAATAAGATATGGATGATCGGCAATAGGAATGGTTAATTGCAAGGTCTTGGCATTGGGATCAGCACCGGCTTGGCGCACATCGTTAGAAATTTCTTTGCCATTTATAGAAACGACAACGCGCCCAATACCGCCACCGCGATTGTTGAGATGAATTTTGAGATTGGGATCGTTCGCTTCTGGTTCGGTAAGCGCAATTTCAGGATAAAGTTCTTCGGCGGTGAAAGGTTTTACCGTGAGCAAAGGTTCTTTATTGTATCCCATCAATTTGGCCAGCAACCCCGGCTCGTAATAACGCTCTTTGAGCTGATTGAGACCGATGATTTCCAAACCTTCCACAAAGTGGAGGTACTGTTCCGCTCCTTCCGAGGCGTCAAAGAGGCCATCGGGCGTCGTGACGGCCCAATCTTTTTCACCAATTGAAATCAATGTTGCCAGTGTTCTGCCAGAACTCACTTCGCAGATTTGGGTGGTAGCATCAATGCTTCCTGTAACAATATACTTTCCATTGGGGCTGAAACTAACGGAAAAGATAAAAGAGGAATGCCCGCTGAAGGTACGGATTTCCTGGCCGGTTGCGGCTTCCCAAAGCTTGGCAGCTTTATAACTTCCTGTAACAATATATTTTCCTTCGGGGCTGAAACTGACGGAAGTGACAGCGCCAGAGGAAGGCTTGCGGAAGGCACGAATTTCCCGACCGGTTGCGACTTCCCAAAGCTTGACAGTTTCATGGCTTCCTGTAACAATATATTTTCCATCGGGACTGAAACTGACGGAAGTGACTTCATCGGAATGCCCGCTGAAGGTACGAATTTCCTGACCGGTTGCGACTTCCCAAAGCTTGGCTGTGTTATCCCAGCTTCCTGTAGCAATGTATTTTCCCTCAGGACTGTAACTGACGGAAGCGACATGAGAGGAATGCCCGCGGAAGGTACGAATTTCCTGGCCGGTTGCGACTTCCCAAAGCTTGGCTGTGTTATCGTGGCTTCCTGTAACAATATATTTTCCATCGGGACTAAAACTGACGGATTTGACAAAAGAGGAATGGCCGCGGAAGGTGCGAATTTCCTGGCCGGTTGCGGTTTCCCAAAGTTTGGCAGTGTTATCCCAGCTCCCTGTAGCAATGTATTTTCCCTCAGGACTGAAACTGACGGAAGTGACACGCAAGAAATGCCCGCGGAAGGTACGAATTTCCCGACCGGTGGCGACTTCCCAAAGCTTGGCAGTGTTATCCGAGTTTCCGGTAGCAATATATTCTCCTCCGGGACTAAAACTGACGGAGAAGACAAGAGAGGAATGCCCGCGGAAGGTACGAATTTCCCGACCGGTTGCGACTTCCCAAAGCTTGGCAGTTTTATAGCCTCCTGTAACAATATATTTTCCCTCGGGACTGAAACTGGCGGAATTGACTTCATTGGAATCGCTGCCAAAGGTGCGAATTTCCCGACCGGTGGCGACTTCCCAAAGCTTGGCTGTGTTATCCGAGTTTCCTGTAACAATATATTTTCCATCGGGACTGAAACTGACGGAATTGACTTTATTAGAACTGTCGCGGAAGGTGAGAATTTCCTGGCCGGTGGCGACTTCCCAGAGCTTGGCAGTGCTATCCTGGCTTCCTGTAACAATATATTTTCCCTCGGGACTAAAACTGACGGAAGCGACAGCAGAGGAATGGCCGCTGAAGGTACGAATTTTCTTGCCGGTTGTGACTTCCCAAAGCTTGGCAGTCTTATCGTGGCTTCCTGTAACAATATATTTTCCCTCGGGGCTGAAACTGACGGAATTGACAAAAGATGAATGGCCGCTGAAGGTGCGAATTTTCTTACCGGTTGCGACTTCCCAAAGCCTGGCAGTCTTATCCTCACTTCCTGTAACAATATATTTTCCATCGGGACTGAAACCAACGGAAGTGAGACGCAAGGAATGTCCGTGGAAGGTACGAATTTCCTGGCCCGTTGCGACTTCCCAAAGCTTGGCAGTCCTATCGCCTCCTGTATCGCCGCTTCCTGTAACAATATATTTTCCCTCGGGGCTGAAACCGACGGAATTGACAGACGAGGTATGCCCGCTGAAAGTACGAATCTCATGGCCGGTTGCGACTTCCCAAAGCTTGGCAGTTTTATCCTCACTTCCTGTAACAATATATTTTCCGTCGGGGCTGAAACTGACGGGAGTCACACGAAAGGAATGCCCGGTTTGGACAACCAACTCCGGTTTTTGGGCGAGAGCCTTTGGAACAGCAAAAAGAAAAAAGCAAATAGCAAAAGGCAAGAAGCAGATACGCCACGAGGTTTGGTAGAAGTTTATTTTAGCCTTCATTCGTTCTCTTTAAAGAAAGCCGGAAAATCAAAACACCTGAAAATCAAAGGCTCAACTCTCCCGCCGCGAAATCAGAGTCTGCCAATCTTGCGAGAGTTTCTGCGCTTTATATGGAAATGATTTGGACGAAATATTGGACAGGAAAACCATCTGATTGAGATTTCCTGAAACTACTAAATCTTTTGTCAAAAAGCAAGCCCAAATCATTGGTAGTCTGGGAAACGGAACGAACATCGTATCCCCTATCTTCCCGGGAATTAGTAGGGGGTACGATGTAGCTTCCGTTTCCCAAAAATTTTAAAAATCGCGCTTGACTTTGGTGGCACCGTTGTTTATTTTCTGCAACAATTGGGTTGGACAAATCTTGTAGGGTTGAACCGTCATTGCATTTCGCGTCATGTACTTACAGAAGGGAAAGTCATGACATCAGCCAATCGTCTATTTCAGAAAATCCGACCTTTTCACGTAGGCCGGAAAGGATCGTGTTTGCCATTGGAAAATTTGATCCACACCAACAATGGTCACCGCGCCAACCCGACACCGAAGGCCAACGCGACAACAGCGCGGCGCGCCAGCGATGACTCCGGCAGCACCCGGCCAAGTGCCGAAATTACTCAATGAGATCAGCAATATTTTTCGCGATTTCCACTACAGCATCCGCACCGAAAAAACTCGGTAAGCTGGATATATCGTTTCATCATTTTGCATCAAACACGTTATCTGCGTGAGATATGAGCACGTGAAAAACTCTATAGGACAACTCGGCACCAGAAAATTTGTTGAACATTACGGACACAAAATTGTGATGAAAGATAAACAATGCGCCTGATATCTTTGAAGGGCTTGAATCGCGCCCTTGGCGGGAGAAACTATCATGTACGGGTCATAACGGAGTTTGGGCGGGGGTCCGTCTGAACTTACCTGATCCGCTAACAAAAGCTCAAAGACAACATGCCGGCATACTATTGGATTCAGCTCTATAAAACACCTACAGAACTTGCCGTTGAAACTATCGTGCAACGAACAGTCGATGCTTTGATTGAATCAGGCTGTAGTTATCAATTTTTGGAAATCTCGACAATTGAGGACGACTCCTTGCCACAGGAAGAACAAAACGTGCTGAGCAATAATGTACAAATTGATCTCAGCGAAGCAATCTGTTATGCTATCAAAGACCTTGCAGCTTGGAAAACAACAGAAAAAGTTAAGAAATGGTTGCCAAGTATAATGCTAATTTTTGAGTTCGATTTTCAATTTGACGAAGAAATTACGAAAAATCTCGACCCTGAAAAAGTAAACGAAGTTAGGCAAGTAAGGCTGGATTTTTGGATTAGGAAAGATAAATTTTTTGGGGAGAAGATTGTTATTAATCTCGATACCTGGGAAGAATATGTCCTGATGTACGGTCAAGAGAAAACCCATGCACATAA
The DNA here is from genome assembly GCA_964447935.1 of uncultured Cytophagia bacterium. Taxonomy (GTDB): domain Bacteria; phylum Zhuqueibacterota; class Zhuqueibacteria; order Zhuqueibacterales; family Zhuqueibacteraceae; genus Zhuqueibacter. The sequence continues at coordinate 13,740 of CAYUVM010000006.1, forward strand.
TAAAAAGCAAATTTTGAAAATTGTTGAGAATGTCTGCCAGCACATTGCCCCTTATTATGGCTGGCTCGATAGTGAAGACAATTCATATGATGCACAGTACGATTTTATAGATACAGATGATTGGTCAGTCCGGAACGAATTTGTTGTCATTGGTCCTCAATTGATTAATAGAGTTTCCAAGTACAAGTTAGAAGTCATAAGCCGCTTAGCAAATGGCGGTTTACTCTTGAAGAGTTCGTCTTCATACCACAAAGCAGAATAGCAAAGCGAATACCCAATTGGCGGGAGTCGCCGCATTTTTATGTCATTTTCGTGGCTCGAAATGGTTCTATCAATGCAGTGTCATCTCGTCTCACCCATCAACGGGTAATTTGAACCGTTATACGCCATGAACCCTAAAATTATTTTTGTAGACATCGACGATACCCTGGTTCGTTCTTCCGGGACGAAACGCATTCCAATGCCGTCTGTGATAGCGCATGTTCGTAGCCTCCATGCCAGTGGTGCAGTTCTATATCTCTGGAGTTCTGGTGGCGCTGAATACGCCAAATCAACAGCGCAAGAACTTGGGTTGGTAGAATGTTTTGTTGGCTTCCTTCCAAAACCAACAACGTACATCGACGACCAACCTGTTCATGAATGGAAATACTGTGAACACCTCCACCCGTCACAAATCAAGCATTTTTAGTTGAAATTTGTGCTGGCTCCCGCCTAGCCCGAATGCCGCTGGCGGACGCATAAGGGTCGAAATGTGCGCTTCAAATTATGTGTTTCTTCAAAACCTTCACCCAAACTCACCATCGCCGATTGATTCAAGTTTTGAAGTTCGCGGCGGATTTTGAATGACGCGCCATCAGCTTGCAAATACGTGCTTTGTTCATAGGCCTGTTGCAACTTTTGGCGCTTCGGTTCTGCCGCCGTTGAATGTTACGCAGGCGCGCTACCTGAATGGGCATTTTCTAATCGCCGAGATAGATCGAACCACATTGTTGGCCTCAACGTTTGTACTAATTCTTAGCGTCACCGCGGCTTTGGTTTTCCTGTGAGAGCCATATTCATAAAAAGTAAAAAAGAAAATTTCCCTTGACTTTTCATTCGGTGCTTATTATTTTACTTCCACTTCATCGGGAACTTTCTCTCCAAAGCTGTGAAATTGCTATAAAAATTGGTTTAGCATAGGTTAAACTTCCGTTGTCGGATCAAACGAAGCCGTGAAACTCAAATACGCGCTCGCAAGTTTTTCTCTATATGTGTTGTGAGGATTAAACAGAGTAAGCCGGAATTCTGCCTAACTTTTGCAGCAAAAATCTATGAACGTAGAAATAGAAAGCACCTCGCTGACCATCACACCTGAAACCTATTTTCAAAAAAGGGTGGAATACAAAATTGACTTGTATTTCAAGCTGAGCAAACAAAGCAAGAAGAGATACTATATCATCAGCGCGACTTCGCTTATTCTTTCTGCCATCGTTCCCGTTGTCATCAATCTCAAAATATCAGAAACCCTGCAACCAGTATTTCAGACCATGCTTCCCACAGTATTGAGTTTGCTGGTCACAATATTGGTTTCCCTGGAAAGGCTTTTTCAATTCCGTGACATTGGAAGAACTATGATATGGCGGAAGAATCGTTGCGGCGGGAGAAATTTATCTTTCAAGCACGGACAGGTGAGTACAAAAATCTAAGCGACCAGGAAGCTTTCGCACTCTTTGTCAATCGTTTCGAAGACACCATACACCAGGAGAGAACACAAACAATCGAAGCACGAACGAAAGATGTAAAAGAAGCGGTGTAAACACAAATTTGTATTTCAAGTCAGGCTGGGAAATATGAGCAACAAAGCCGCCACTCCCCTCATCTCCCTCCCCAAAGGCGGGGGCGCGCAAAAGGGCATCGGCGAGACGTTTTCGCCTGATCTCTTCACCGGCACCGGCAATTTCACCGTTCCCATCGCTTTGCCGGCGGGACGCAACGGTTTTCAGCCGGAGATCAGCTTGGTTTACAGCTCCGGCAATGGTAATAGTCCGTTCGGGCTCGGCTGGAGCTTGAGCATCCCTGGTGTGATGCGCAAAACCTCCAAAGGCATTCCGCGCTATCGCGATGATGCTCAGGACTTGGAACGCCGCGACACCTTCGTTCTCTCCGGTGCAGAAGACCTGTTTCCGGTTACAGGCGCGCCTACCGGGGCCACGCGCTACCGTCCGCGCACGGAGGGGTTGTTTGCCCTTATCGATCACTTTCACACCGACGGCAATAATTATTGGAAAGTGCAGAGCAAGGATGGCCTGGTCAGTTTCTATGGCACGCCGCGGCCAAGCGATGCAGCGGAAACTTCGGCGGTCGTGGCTGATCCGGTAAAGCGAAACAAGGTTTTCGCCTGGAAGCTGACGCGCACGCAGGATGTCTTTGGCAATCACATCATTTATGAATACGAGCGCGATGCCGGTCAGGACGGGCCGCATCATTGGGATGAGCTTTATTTACGTGCCATCAAGTATGTTGACTACACCACTGAAAATGGGCAGACCGACTATTTGGTCTTGGTGACTTTTCATTATGAAGATCGTCCCGATCCCTCCTCTGATTATCGCGCCGGTTTTGAAATCCGCACGCGCAAACGTTGCACGCATATCGAAGTCCACACCCACGCGGAGGTTGACCGCCTCGTTCGCACCACCCGCTTCATTTATCTCGATCAAAGAGCAAAAGAGGCGCAAACAAAACTCGCCGAGCTTGACGCAGCTTTGGCAGCCGAACCAACTAACGAAGCGCTGAGATCGCAGCGTGATGCTGCGCATGCAGAGTGGCAGCACCTACAATCCGGCCTGCCGCTGAATGGCAGTTCTCTGCTCAGCCAGGTGAAAGTCATTGGTCACGATGGCGACCTGACCGAGGAACTGCCGCCGCTGGAATTTGGCTACTCCAAATTCGAGCTGGAGAAGCGGAATTTCTTTCCGCTGCGTGGCCGTGATCTGCCGGCAAAATCGCTCGGCGCGCCTGATCATGAGCTCGTCGATCTCTTCGGCAATGGCTTGCCGGACATCATGCAGATGAACGGCACGGTGCGTTACTGGCGCAATTTGGGCAATGGCGAGTTCGATCTGCCGCGGCAAATGAAGGAAGTGCCGTTGGGCATTTCGCTGGCCGATGCCAATGTGCAAATGATCGACGCCGATGGCGATGGCCGCATCGATCTCATGGCCACTGACAACGGCCTGCCGGGCTACTATTCTATGAAATTTAATCCCAACGAACCGACCTGGGATCACCATTCCTTCAAGCGTCAAAGAGTAGCGCCCAGCTTCAATCTGGCGGACCCAGAAGTCAAGCTCATGGATCTCGACGGCGATGGCATCACCGATGCGATTCGTTCCGGCAACCGCATGGAATGTTTCTTCAATGATCCGAAAGAGGGCTGGAGCGAAACCCGTTTCGTCGAGCGCCGCGCCCTCGAGGACTTTCCCAATGTCAATTTCTCCGATCCGCGCGTCCGCCTCAGCGATATGTGCGGCGACGGTTTGACCGATATTGTGCTCATCCACGACGGCAAAGTCGAATACTGGCCCAATCTCGGTGACGGCAATTGGGGCAAGCGCGTCATCATGCGCCGCAGCCCGCGCTTTCCGCATGGCTACGATCCCCGCCGCATTTTGCTCGGCGACGTTGACGGCGACGGCGTGACCGACATGATTTATGTCGATCACCACGAGGTGACGCTGTGGATCAATCAGAAAGGCAATGGCTGGAGCGACCCGATCGTGGTCGACGGCACGCCGGATACCACCGACATGGATGCCGTGCGCCTGGCTGACATGCTTGGCACCGGCCTCGGCGGCATTTTGTGGAGCCGCGACGCCACGGCCCCGGGCAATGACACGCTGCTCTTTCTCGATATCACCGGCGGCCGCAAACCGTATCTGCTCCATGAAATGAACAACCACATGGGCGCCATCACGCGCGTCCAATATGAGCCTTCGACGCGTTTTTATCTCGAAGACCAGAAGCGGCCGGAAACGCGCTGGCAGACGCCGTTGCCCATGCCGGTGCTGGTGGTCGCTCGCACCGAAGTGATCGATGAAATCTCCGGCGGCAAGCTCACCACCGAGTACAGCTATCATCACGGCTATTGGGACGGCGCCGAGCGCGAGTTCCGCGGCTTTGGCCGGGTGGATCAGCGCGACACCGAGACCTTTCCTGATTATCATGACGCCGGCCTGCATCCCGGCAAAGCGTTTGAGCCGGTTGAACCAAAAATGTTTACCCCGCCGCTGGAAACGCGCAGTTGGTTTCATCTCGGGCCGGTGGGAAATGAGTTTGGCGATTGGCAGGAACCTGACTACAGCCGCGAATATTGGTCGGGCGATCCTGTGATGTTCGAGCGCCCCGCAGGGATGCGTGATTTTCTGAAAAACTTGCCGCGGCGCGTGAAGCGCGATGCCCTGCGCACGCTGCGCGGCAGCATGCTGCGCACCGAGCTTTATGCGCTTGACGGCAGCGAACGTGAAAATCGTCCTTACACCGTGACGGAATCGCTCACCGGTTTGCGCGAAGAGGTTGGGCCGGGACGGGACGACATGAGAATATTTTTCCCCTTTGCTCTGGCGCAACGCACCACGCAATGGGAACGCGGCGACGATCCCATGACGCAATTTAGTTTTACGGAAGATTACGAAGATTACGGCCAGCCGCGCACGGCTATCGCCATTGCTTGTCCGCGTACGTGGCGCCGTTCGGATGAGGTTTTTCCGGAAAGCAGTCCCTTTCTTGCAACGGTGAGCCGCACCGAGTTTGCCTATTCCACGGGAGAAGCGCCCTATTTGAAAAATCGCACGGCTAAAACCACGGCTTGGGAACTCCAGCACAAGGGCGACCTCACGCTCTACGATCTCAAGGCCAAGGCCGGCGACCCGAATTTTCTAAAAATCACCGCTCAGAATATTTCATACTACGACGGCGAAGCTTTCACCGGCTTGCCTTTTGGGCAGATCGGCAGCTTTGGTGCAGCCGTGCGCAGCGAGAGTTTGATCATTACCGAAGAAATCCTGCACGACGCCTGGAAAACCGAAGGCGGCGACCCCGGCACTCCTGTTTGGTTGCAAACGGCAAATCCTGTCTGGCCGGAAGAATATCCCCAAGTCTTCCGCGAGCAATTGCCGCCTCTGGCCGGCTACGCGTTTTACGATGGCAGCGGTCCGCAAGCGCGCGGCTATTGGGTGGAGGGCGGCAAGACGCTGCTGGATGTGCAGCAATCGCCCAACGGCCGGGGCCTGCCGCTGGCGATGCGGGATGCGCTTGATCGCGAGACAACGGTGGAATACGATCGTTACCAATTGCTGCCGGAAAAAGTAACCGACCCGCTGGGACTCACGCAACGCGCCTGGTACGACTATCGTGTCTTGCAGCCCTATCAGGCCGAAGATGCCAACGCCAACCGCAGCCGCTTCACGTTCTCGCCATTGGGATTGGCGACGGCATTTTTTGTCAATGGCAAAGAGGGCGAAATCGTGGGCGATACGCCGGAGAAACCCTCGCGGCGTTTGGAATACGATTTCTTTGCCTTCATGAAGCGCCGGGAGCCGGTTTACGCGCGCAGCATCGCCCGCGAATATCACGCCATCGATACCGACGCGCCTGCCGGCCACGCCGATGACACCATCACTACCGTGGAATATTCCGACGGTTTCGGGCGGCTCGTGCAAACGCGCGTGCAGGCGGAAGAGGTGCTGTTCGGCGACGCGAATTTCGGCACGGGACTGATGCCCGCCGACATCACCCAAAAACCCGGGGCCAGCATTGGCCGGGTGCGCCAGCCCGGCGAAGCGGACAACGTGGTGGTGAGCGGCTGGAAAATCTACAACAACAAAGGCCTCGTGGTGCAGCAATACGAGCCGTACTACGACAAAGGGTTCGGCTATGCCACGCCGGAAGATTACCAGTTGGGCCAAAAAGCCGAAATGCATTACGACCCGCGCGGACAGGTCATTCGCACGGTTAATCCCGACGGCTCCGAGCAGCGCGTCATTTACGGCATTCCCAATGACCCAATGGCGAATGACGCCACGACGAATTTCACTCCCACGCCGTGGGAAGCTTACACCTACGATGCCAACGATCTTGCGCCTATCTGCACCAGCCCCGAAGGCACGCCGCTCATTGACCGCGCCCCGCAAGAGCATCACTTCACGCCCGCCAGCATCGAGATCGACGCGCTGGGCCGCACCATCAAAGCCGTGCAGCGCAATCGCAACCTGCGCCAGGAACCTGGCGATCCCTTGCCGCCGCTGGAGGAATATGTCACGCGCTCGACCTACGACATTCGCGGTAACCTGCTCACGGTGACGGACGCGCTTGGTCGCATCGCTTTTCGCTACACTTATGATCTGACATTTGACAAAGAAAACGGCTCGCGACCGTGGCGCATCGACAGCATTGATGCCGGTTTGCGTCGTGTTGCCTTTCACGCGTTGGGAATGGAAGTCGAACGCCGCGACAGCAAGGGCAGCCTCACTCTGCAAGCCTACGACCGTGGCAACCGACCCACTCACTTCTGGGCGCGCAATCATCTTGGTGAATCCAGCACGTTGCGGCAACGCCTGCTCTATGGCGACACCGAAGGCATGGCCGATAATTTCAAAGGCAAATTGTATCGCCATTATGATGAGGCCGGCTTGGTCGAAATTCACGGCTATGATTTCAAAGGCAATCCTTTGGCCACCAGCCGCCGCACCATCCGTGACGAAGCGGTGCGGCCATTTTTAGGCACGGTGGAATATCAGCCCTTCACCGTGGATTGGGCCCGAGCCGATGCGGAAACGCATTATTTGGAAACCAAAATCTATCGCAGCGACACTGCCTACGATGCTCTCAACCGCTCCAAGCGTGTCACTTTTCCGCAAGACATCAGCGGCAAGCGCAAAGTGTTGGTGCCCACTTACAACCGCGCCGGGGCGTTGGAAAGTGTTGCCTTGCAATCCTCAGGAGGCGAGAAGGAAGCGGGGGTGGAATACCTTGCCTACAATGCCAAAGGCCAGCGCACGCTGCTTGCTCTTGCTAACGGCTTGATGACGCGCTACGAGTACGACCCGCACACCTTCCGCCTCGCGCGCTTGCGCACGGAAAAGTACCGCCGGGAAGGCGATTACACCTTCGTGCCTGACGGCGGCCTGTTGCAAGACCTCGCCTATAGCTATGACCTGGCGGGCAACATCACCCATATCCAAGACCACGGCACGGGCAAAGGCATAAATGGCATCGCAGACATCAACCGCGATTTTACCTACGACGCTATTTACCGCCTGTTGAGCGGCACGGGCATTGAGCACAAGGCGTACACGCATGAGGTCGAGCCATGGCTGGAAATGATGCAGCACCACACCGACGACGTCTCGCAAGCCCGGCACTACCGCCAGCGCTATACGTACGACCCAGTCGGCAACATTTTGGAACTGGCCCACCGCAGCTTTGAAGGTGACTACACGCGCAGCTTTGCCGTGCAGGAAGCCAACAACCGCCTGCTTAACATGAAACAAAAGGACGTGACCTATACCTACGCTTATGATGCCAACGGCAACATGACCCGCGAAGCCAGCAACCGCCGTTACCATTGGAACCACACCGACCAGCTCGCGCGCTTCCGCAACCAGCCCCAAGACAGCGCCCCCACTGTGGATGCCTGCTATCTCTACGGTGCTGACGGCATTCGGGTGAAAAAGATCGTGCTGAACGGCGGCAGCCTGCTGAAAACGACCACTTACATTGGGGAGGTGTTCGAATACTGCACCCGCGGTGAGGCAGAGCACAACATGATTCACTTAATGGACGGCGAGCAGCGCCTTGCCCTGCTGCGCGTGGGCGCGCCCTTTTCCGGCGACGAGGCCAGCGACCCCGCGCTGCAATACATTTTGGGCGACCACCTCGGCAACAGCAGCATGACGGCCAACGCCCTCGGTGCCCTGGTACACCGCGAAGAGTTTACGCCGTATGGGGAAACGAGTTTTGGCGGCTACGCCTACAAGCGCTACCGTTTTACGGGGAAGGAAAGGGATGAGGAGAGTGGATTGAGTTATCATCGGGCAAGGTATTATGCGGGGTGGTTGGGGAAGTGGGTGAGTGCAGATCCGGCGGGGATGGTGGATGGGGTTAATTTGTATAAGTATTCTCTTAATAATCCTGTTGTTTTCTCCGACACTATAGGCAAAGATGCAAAAGCATCTTCCAATTCAACTGCAACAGTAATTCAAAAGGTTAGGCCGGAGGACAGAACCGACCTGATATCTGGGACCACTTGTGACCCTAATTGTACTGACAGTGAATTGAGAGACAGAAATAATCTTCCAATACAAGTAATGATTTTCCCACTTGTAAGTGTAGATGATGTTGTCAAAGCTATTCAAAATAAACTAGCTCAAGTAATAGGAAACGATGTGGTTACAAGTGCAGGCCTTACTTTTGACGAAGATTCACAAAACACGAAATTACGTCAAAATATTATGGCTTCACTTCAATCTTCTAATTATCAGATAGGGAATGTTGTAACATTTTTCGCAGGGATAGATAGATCACGAGGGCCTGACAACTGGAACTGGTTAAATGATCATTTAAAAATTGAGTTTAAGCTGAAACTCGTCCGTATCATCGAACAAATACAATCACCTCAAGGTCCTGCCACCTACTCTGTGGGATCGACCGTTGAAGAAACACGGGCTAATAGAAGTAAGCAGCTTACAAAAAGCACGGCAACTTTAGGAGCTAGCGGACAACAAGGGGCCTCAGCAGAATATCAATATGAAGATGTCAATGAAGAAGAATCAACACATGCCATTGCGCAGGGTTCTTCAGCCAGCCTAGGAGGACTGCAAATGTATGAATATACTGCGGTAGTTGCTTTGAATATCGATATCAATTATTCACTATTTGGAAATGAACCAGTGAACATTTCGCCAATTGATCTTTTAATGCAAGTACGACTGACAAGCCCTGTCCCTCTCAACAGTCCAAGATTAACTCCTTGGTTTTCTGAAGGAGCAAGGGAACGACTCTTTCCAGTAGATACACAGCGACTACTACGCCTCGGCAGACACCCCGGTTAGTGGACTGACGGAGACATCGTAATGTTGTTGTTTGACAGAAGCGAACTATTGGATAAATGGTACTAGGGACCACTTCCCATTAACTTCAAGTTACTCGGAGTACAAATCCTCACCTGAGGATAAACGCTTCTAAGTAACTGACCTGTAAGTTTCTGATTTTTAGCATCTGGTTTTCGGTCAGTTTCTTACTGTAAGAGCCCTTGCGAAGCGAGGGTGAAGTACTTACCAGCCGCCGCAGTTTCATTTGCGGTGAGGATAAACCACCTGCTCCTGGCCTTGTAGAAGCAGTGAGTGGCTTTAGTAAAAAAAGGCTCCAGATATAATTGCCTGTTGGAAAAAGGGCTTGCGCAAATTTTCGAAATGCTCCGTCATGCAGGGGTTGCGCCTAGCGTTACGATCGGTGCGCTAAGAGCAAGACTCGTATAAAAACCTGAAGAAGAAAACACAGTTGCAGAGAACTTCCAAAATCAGCAAACAACCATAGGAACCCACCATGCCGCAAACGATCACCTGCACCATCACAAATTCTGCCGGCGCCGTTATTCCAGAACTCAACGTCCGTGCCTACGCCCTGCAGCCTGGCCGCGAAACCTTGCTGGCCCAGGGCCTCAGCAATGACAAAGGCGTATGCCGCCTTGAATACGAGTGGGCTGGCGGCAAAGTCCTGCACGTGCAAGTCCGCGCCTTCTCTTTTGCCGGCGCCCAGCTTGGCGCCTCCGAAGTCGTGTACAACGCCAAAGCGCAGGAGCAGATTCGCTTCATTGTAAAGCCCCCGGCGCCGCCCAAAGAGTACGAAGGCATTCAGGCCGTGCTGCGGCATATTTTGCCGGAGGGACAAACGCTGACCGCCAACGAAGGCGCCTTGGTGGTGAAAAGCCTGGGGGATTATGCCGGGAAAATTCCCAAGGTGTACCAGAAACAGGTAAAGGTGGGGCAATTGGATTATTGGGTGCATAGCCAGGCGCTTGCCGCGGAAAGCGGGCTGCAGGCTGCCTTTATTTATGGCATCAGCCGGACTTCCAAAAAGAAGCAAACGCTGGACTATTTCCTGGAAACCGAAGACGCCAGCTTATGGGCATTTCTAGACAGAGCCGAGCAGCAAAACTACGTGGAACCTTTGGACCGGGCGGAGTTGAGCCGACAATTGGAGACGCTGCGTCGCGCCAAAAATCCGGTCACCGAGCAGCATCTCTGGGGTCAACTGCTGAATGCGGCCGATGATGCGCCTCTGCCAGGGCTGCTGGTGCGCGCTTTCGGGCCAGGTTCCGGCGACACGCCCGCGAGCGAAGACCGCAGCGATCGTGGAGGCCGGTTTTTCATTCGGGTGCGCGTGCCCAAGACCGATGCCGCTTTCCGCCTCGACGTTTTCCGGGGCGAAGACGAGCAAATTCACAGTGTGCAGGTGCGCCTGCAAGATGACGCTCACCTCCTCCGTCTGCAAGTGCCGGCCCTGCCCGATCTTTCGCCTACCCTCCGCCAAACCGCGGCAGAGACTTCCTGGACGCAACTGCAAGCCCATCTGCAAGCTTTGGAGGCCGCGGGTCTCCGCTCTCTGCAGGATGTACGGAAAAAGGGAGTGGCGCAGGCGAACCTGCCGGCAGAGATCGCGCAACGGTTGGAGGCCCATGCGCATTTGGATATGTTGCCAACAGCGCGGCCGGCATTTGCCCACGACCTGATCACGCAGGGATTTGTCTCGCCGCTGGCCGTGGCGCGAGCTTCCAAAAGTGAGTTCATCGCCAAAATGCGGAATACGTACGGCGATTTTACGCCTGCCAACCTGCACGAACAGGCCCTGGCTTTGGAGGCAAGCTTGGGCAACTTCTACGTACAGGAATTGCTGGAACCGGGCGTATTCACCCAGGGCGGCAACGGCGGGGCGCCCGAGCCGGCAGACGATCCGCTGGATTTGGTGCCGCAAACCTGCGGCTGCGAACATTGCAACAACGCGGTCAGTCCCGCCGCATATCTCACCGAGCTTTTGGTCTATGCGCTTCGGCACATTAAAAAAGGCAACGCTGCGCTCACGCTTGCCGACCTGCAAGCAGCGTTTCACCAACCTTTCGGCGATCTGCCGGCCACTTGCGGCGGCGCGAACCGCACCATGCGCCAGATTCGCCTCAGTCTCGAAGTGTTGCGCGCCTACCTGGCCGCGCGCGGTTTGCCTGCAGCGGATACGCCGGAGGCCAGCCAGTTCGATATGGCTTGCCGGAAATTTCGCGAGCACGTGTATTTCCAACTGTTGGAAGACCTGAACACGTCTTACGACGAAATCCGCAATGCCACCCCGGAAGAAAAAGCAAACTTGACCCAACGGCTTGGCATACCGCTGCAGCATGACGGACAGGACACGCTGACGGCGTTTTTTCAGCCGCCGGAAACCTTGCAGGAAGCGGCCCTGGAACAGCTTTTCGGCTGGGCCGACACGACGCGCTCGCCGCTCACGGAACCCGAGGCAACACCGCTCTTTTTGCAGTGGCAGAAGGCCTTCCGGCGCCAAAACTGGTGGCAAATCGACTGGCCGGAAACGCTTGCTCCCGAGACCCGTCCCTGGATAGACCCGGACCTGATTGCACTGGATTACCTCGTCGAACCGCTCACCGGCGCCGCCTCCGACCTGTGGCATGGCCGGCGGGAGGCTTTGCGCAATCAGTTTGAAAATTGCCGCCAAGCCCGCGAAAGCGCCGGCAATGACCAGGCTGCCTGGGAGGCGCTATTTCCGCAACCCGAGGTATTGGAGCAAATCCGGCAGGCCAACCCCGAGGCAGGCAAGTACGCGGATAACGTCTATCGCCATATTCAAGAAGCTTCGCCGATCACCGGCACGGAGTGGGAGAATTTATATCACATTCTGATTCAGCACTTCAAAACCACGCACGCTGACGAGTGGCGCCAGCAGGAAAAAGATGCGGGTATTTTTCTAAGCCCGGATTTCTTCCGGATTCCGCCGCCAGTATTCAACTTCGACCTGGTGCAGGAAGAAGAGCAAACGGAATGGCGGGCCAAACGCGCCGACTTCCGGGACTGGCGCGACCGGCTGAAAGGCCGCATCGAACAAGATCGCACGGACGCCGCTGCCCTGGCCGATGCCGTTGCCAAAGCAGAAGAAGCGCGTCTGCCGGTTCTGCGCCAAATATTGATTCAGGCCAGTGATGCCGTGGGCGCGGATCTGCATGCCAGGGCTTCCTGGCTCGCAGAGCGTTTGTTGATCGCCACCACCTCCGACGCCGGCATCATGACCACCCGGATACAACAGGCGATTGAGAGCGTGCAATTACTGATCTGGGGGCTTCGCACCGGGCAGCTCGAAGACACGCATCACGATTGGAGCCTGGCGGCGGAGAGCTTTGACGAAGAGTGGAAATGGCTGGGACATTATGCGAGCTGGCGCTCGGCGATGCTGGTGTTTTTATATCCGGAAAACCTGCTGCAGCCCACGCTGCGCCGCAGGCAAACGCCGGTTTTTCGCGCGATGGTACGCAACACCCGGAACAGCGCCCAATTCACGCCGAAGGAGGCCTGCGCGCTGGCAGAAACCTACAGCCAGTATTCTCGCGATGTGAACAATCTCAGGCCGGAGGCCTCGGTCATCGCCCGGACCCATACGGTGGCAGGCGAGTGCGGCGCCAAAACCGGCAAAGGTGAGCGCCACTTTGTTTACCTGTTTGCGCAAAGTGAAATTTCCAAGAAAGTGTACATGGCCCGCTATGAAGAAGGCGATTGGTATGAGCAAAGCCATTGGGAAGAAGTGCCCGGATTGAATCAAGTTTTGAACGTGGCCGGCGCTTGCGTTTATGCCGTAACGCCGGACGAGCGTTATATCTATCTGTTCGTCAAGATGCAGGACGGCCGGAATGAGGCGCTCGTTTATACTCGTTACGATTTGCAGAATGATGCCTGGACCGGGGAGAATAATCAATTGGATTCCCCTCCGGGCAACCCGAACTTCATGACTTTTGATGTGGTGGTGAAGAAAACATTTCGCGAGGACGAACCGCCGCACCTGGCATTCCGAAACTGGAGAGGGGAATTGTACGGCCGCCGGATGAATATTGACGGCTCGGATTGGCAGGAGGCAGATTTTGAACTGCTGGAGGTCAACGCCTATATATCTTCCATGCAAACGACCCGCCTTTGCGAGATGATCGAATCCACTCGCGGGGAATACTACTTGATTAGGGAAACCTCGGCGGCAGTCGAATACCGGTTGTTTGGCAAGATGGACGATGGTCAGTGGCGGCGGGTTGGGCCCAAACACTGCTTAGGGGCGCTGCCCTGGCAAAAGAACGGCGGAGTATACGTATTTCTTGGCGATCCGGAAAATGGATCCAATCCCAGCTACGTCCTGATTCGCCGGCCTGAGCAGGAGCCGGTGAAGAGCATAGAGATCTCTACATTGTTGGGGTTGGAGGATTATTTATTAAAAAAGGTGTCAGGAGTGCACCTCAACGAGGGAATTGGGATACATTATAACGGCCAGTCGTACGGTTTGGTAGATTTTCTGCTTTTGGAATATAAAGATGTGCATGGTAAAGATGTGCTTAGTATGGATGAGTATTATTCATGGAAAAGGGAATACATGAAATACGTCAAAAAGCAACTAAAGCGTTTTTCTCACGATACAATTGAAAATGAACTTGGTTATATATTCCTGTTTGTCAGCGATGCAATACGACGTTTCAGCTCGAATGAGATTGGATTGCGAAATATTTTAGAACAGCTTTTTGATAACCGTATTGATATCATCGGGAGGCAATATAGTATTATTGACGGCGATAATCATCGTATTCAGTTCAAGAAACGTCGCAACCCTGAGCAGGAAGTTTCCGAACCGCTAGCAATCCTGCCCGGCCTGCGCAAAATCGTCGCCGCTTGCGGCGAAATGCCGGTCAATCCGTACGCCCGAGTTTTTTATTCCATCAGGCCATACGGTCTGACTCCGCCCAACTGGGAAAACGCCGAGATGGTGAACTACGCGTTTGCTTACGATGTTTCCTCAAACTGGCCCGGCGCCAATACTAGAACCAGCTTGTACCGCTCCACCTTGTTAAACCCCAAGAACATACAATTGCAGAACGTCAGCCCCGAACTTGCTGCGCCGCACACCAATTCTGGCTACGATATTCGGAGCAACTATTCAGAGGTTGAGCTTACCAAGCGTATTGGCTTTATTCGCCGCGTCTTCCAGTCGCACGAGGACGCCCGCCCCTGGATAAAAACCTATCAGGAAGAAGCTTTCTATTTTCTCCCGGTTTATCTGGCTTTGCAATTACAGCGCAACGGGTTTTACCAGGAGGCCGCCGATTGGTTGCGCTCGGTGTATGATTTCAACCGGCCGTTGCACGGGAGAAAAATCTACTACGGCCTGATTAAAGAAGAAGCCCTCGGCGCCGGCCTGGAGCGTGTGGCGGACTGGCTCGGCGATCCCTTGAATCCGCATGCGATAGCGGAGACCCGCGCCAATGCTTACACGCGCTTCACTTTGCTGTCGATCATCCGGCTGCTGCTTGACCACGCCAATTCCGAGTTCACCCGCTATACAGCGGATACATTGCCGCGGGCGCGCACCCTCTATCAGACCGCGTTGCATTTGCTGCAAGCGCCGGAGCTGACCGCCGATCCGGCCTTTTGTGAAAAAGCATTGGAGGAGCTCGACCAGATCGCGGATACGAATCTTCATCCGGACTACTCTGGTGTTTGGAAACAAGTGCAAGCCCAATTTGGCAAGATCGGCAAGGCCTCCACATTGAAATCAGCCGTGGATTGGGCCAAAGGCGTGCTCGCCAATCAGGTTTCGGAACGCGAGCGCTTGCGCATACTTGCGGAAGGCGCGCATAACCAGTTTGGCGATTTGCCGGCAACCACCAAAACGGCAGATAAGATTGAGCATCAGCACAAAACCATCGAAAAAGTGCGCACGGCACTGTTCCGGCATCCGGAGGCCAGTCAAGCCCTTCGGCAAATCGCCGCTACCGCCAGCCGGGATTACACCCGGAGAGTGTCATTGCTCAGTGGAATAACGGAAACCGCGCTCAATGCCAGCCCGGTGGAAATTCCCTGGCTGGGAAACAAGATGGCCGGAGAAGAGAAACATACCCAATTGATATTGAATCAGAACATGCACGCTGCCGAAGCGCCGGTTCCGGTCTTTGGGTTCTGCGTTCCTGACAATCCGGTCATTGAGGCTTGGGCTTTAGAAGCCGAAGTCAACTTGTACAAATTGCACAATGGCCGGGATATCGCCGGATTGGAGCGCCAGCCGTTGATCATCGATGAGACCATTGATTTATATTCCCTGCCTTCCATCGGGAACCGGGGCGATATCACTTTGCCTGGCAAAATTCAATTGCCACCGACGCCATATCGGTATGCTGTGCTCATTGAAAGAGCCAGGCAACTGGCGAATATGGCGCAACAGATGGAATCTTACTTCCTGTCGGCTCTCGAGAAAAGAGACGCGGAAATGTATCAACGCCTGAAAGCCGGACAGGAGGTGGAATTGACGCGGGCAGGGGTAAGGCTTAACCAATTGAAAGTAAGGGAAGCGGAGGGTGGGGTGGTGTTGGCGGAATTGCAAAGAGATAGGTCAGTAATTCAAGAGAGCCATTATCAAGAATTATTGAATGAGGGGATATCCAATTGGGAGCATGCGTCAATTCATTTATTAGAGTCTGTTGCTGCTTATCAATATGCTTCCTCAGTATTAAGATTTACGGCTAGTTCTACCTCTTCGTTCGCTTATTTTAAAAACGTTTTTTTTAAATTAACGAAATAATCGCCC
>CAYUVM010000007.1:0-28567 GCA_964447935.1 uncultured Cytophagia bacterium
CGCGGGCGATTTCGGTGTATTCTTTTCCGCGCAGCCAGAGCTTAACAATTTGCACCCGATGTGAAATGGTGCGGCCCATGTCTTTGATCGTTGACCGCAGCGGCAGCAAGATATTCTGCCGACGAAAATAAGCCAAGTCGCGGCAAATCGTTCGCTCACCACAATTGAACAGGCGATTCGCCAAATCTTCAACGGTGAGCAAACCGTCTTGTTGAAAGGCTTCTTGACAAACGCGTTCGATGCGATGCCGACGCAGAGCCACGACGCCTTGCTTTTCCTTGATGACAAGATCGTCTTCACCGGCATCGAGCGTCAACGTCACGGTCACTTGTTGACACTTTGCCAGCGGTAATTGTGGGCCGCTGTTGACAGAAACCACTTGAAAGAGCATTTGCCCCGGCTTCGGAGCGCCGGAGGTTTCGAAGTATGGTCCAAAAACTTTGTGAACCGCCTCAAGAACCGCTGTCGCTTCAAAGGGCGAACAATTCAGACCGGTGATAATCTCATTGAGGAATTGTTGATTCAGTTCTTTTTGACGTAGTCGATTCCATTTGGTTAACGATGAATTATTGATCATGAAACGCCTCTGTTGTTTGTGCCGATTTTTTTCCGTGTAAGTTCAGTCGCCCTACGGGCTTCCTAAACTTACACGGAAAAGATAATCTCACTTCATGCAGGGAGCAAGCTCTCTCTGAAGTAAATTAGCGCAATGCCATTTGGCACAAACAAAGGGGTTTAGGCGGATCATATTTCTTGATGATCTTGGCGCCGTGGCGAGATTTTTCTTGCAGTTTCACCGAAGGCAAAAAGAAATTAAACAAAGACCGCCATTCGGTGGTGTAAAGGTTATTGAGTTGTGGGACGAGCTCTTGGCGGTCAAAACGGCCGTACCCGAGATATTGCCGAATGTGTGTCCAATTTTTTTCTTCGACATGGGCATTGTCGTTTTTATGATAGGGTCGCGACCGTGTGAACTGCGCCGGGCGTTGCCGTTCGCTGAGATAGCGCTCCAGATGCCAATTCAAGAACTCGCTGCCGTTGTCGCAATCAAAGCCGAGCAGCGCAAAGGACAGCGCCGCCTCGATACTTTTTATGGCCTCAAGCACACCGCGCTCGCCCTTGCCCCACACGGCTCGCTGCTCAGTCCAGCCGGTGGCAATATCGACGGCGTTAACGGTGAGCACGAACATGCCGGCAGCGGAGGTGCCACAATGCGCGACGGTATCGGCTTCGAGAAAACCCGGCTTGTTTTCATCCCACTGATTGGTTTTGATCGGGATGTGATGTTTGAGAATCGACCCGGGTTTGGTGGTCGATAAACCATGTTTGTGCTGGCCGGCGCGCTGCGGTTTGAGCAAGCGGTCAATGGTGGATGCCGAGATGGTCGCGAGTAAAGTTCGGCTGGCGTCCGAGAGCGTTTCGGGATAATGCGGCAGCCAGTTTGGAATCATCGCTTTCAAGCGTTTGCCGCACGCGAGATTGGCGGCGATCCAGAGCGTTTTTAAAAACGTCAGGATTTCCGGCGGATGATATTTGGGCTTGCGTCCGCGTTGCCGTTTGGGCGAAGCGGAACTTTTTGGTACCGGACGACGCAACACGCGAATGGCATATTTTCGATTGTAGTCGCAGACGGCACAAAATTCATCCAAGATCGCTTTCTTCGTGGATTTATTCGCCGCCAGATAGCGCGAGCGGATGGCCGACAGGTATTCTTGCTTGGAGCCGTTGTTCATGATTTGAGGCCTCAAATTTTCGGTTACATCAATTATGAGGCAACGACCCCATCCGTCCACAGCGATAGTTACCTTTTTTATGAGTCAATGCGTGCATTGTGACGAGAAAAAATTGGCTTGCTTTTCACCCCAAAAGATGCCAAATTAAAAACGAATAGTCTGTAATCGCTCAAATTCGCAAAAGGTATTTCTTATGATTGATATCACATTCGTAGCGGAAGACGTCATCCTGAAGTTTCCCAAGCAACTGGTTTCCTCCACTTTCTTGCAGGATTTTCTTCAAAAACTCCGATTGGAAACCATCGCCATGAAAAGCCAGCTTACCGAAGAGCAAGCTTGGAAGTTATCAGAAGAAATCAAGCAAGAATGGTGGCAAAAAAATCGTGAAACCTTTTTGCAAAAGGCTAACAGTTGAAAAGCGTCATTGTCGATACCAGTATCCTGTTTTCTATCTTGCTGTGGAGAAGCAGCAAACACCGGGACGTTCTATTTTCAGAGACAACAGAAATCAGCTTCTATTGCTGCCGATTCGCCATCATCGAACTATTCAAACATAAGGAAAAGTTGTTAAAATATTCTGCGCTGCCGGAACCAGAGTTATTGGAAGTTTATTATGGTTTGCTGAAAAGGGTAAAGTTCTTTGAAGAAGAAACCATCGCCGGTGAAAGCATAAAACAAGCGCATGAATTATGCAAGGATGTCGATGAAAAAGATACGGCGTTTGTGGCTTTAACCCTCGAATTAAACGGACGGCTTTGGACAAAAGACGATGAATTAAAAAACGGTCTGAAGAAAAAGGGATTTGATAAATTTTTTGAAATTGACTCGGAATGACCGCGTATTCGATAGCACCGTACTTAATTTTAGCGCAAGAACATCATAGAAACTTTCAAATCGTTCCGAAAAATAAAGACTTAAGCTTAAAAACAGCGAATTGCCGTCGGCCTCATAACCCAAAGGTCGGAGGTTCGAATCCTCCCCCCGCTACTCTTGTAAATAGTTGATTTTGTAGAGAAAGGGAATCTTAAAGATTCCCTTTTTTATTTTGGGGCAGGGACAAATGTGGACAGGAATGGACAAGAAATGACGTAAGAATGACGTAAAGAATTTCTGCTGCCACCCACAAAGCCCTTCTTTCCGGTTCAGCTTCAAAAATCCCATCGCCAAAAGAATTACAAAAATAAAAATCGCGCTTGACTTTCTTCCAAGGTATCCCCTCGGTGAACCCATCTTCCTTTCTTCGCTAAAGATTTATAGATTGTGTCGAATCATAAGGAAGAAGGATGATACCACGACATCAGCAGAGTTCGCACGCTCAAGAGATGTTTGAGAAGGTCGAGAGTTTTCTGGCTAGCGAACTGTCGCAAACGGAATTTTGCCAGTAGCACGGTTTGGCATATTGGACATTTCGTTATTGGCTCAAGAAATATCAGGCTCGACAAACCATGCGATTTTAAAAGAACTGGCACCGTTACTTCCGAAACCCGTGTCGGTCTATGTTCTGTTTGATAGCTGGTATGCAAGCAAAAAACTCATCAACCTGTGCCGTCAACTGGGTTGGCATGTGATCTGTGCGCTCAAGCACAATCGAACCTTCAGAAAAAAGGGCGCTGGCAAAGCGCGACGATTATCTCCATTGGCCCGTTATGTTCGGCATCGAGATGTCACCGAAGTGACAGTGACATCTTCTGACTCGTCGACACGTTACCTGGTTCATACGCTCGAAGGTCATCTCACAGGAATCAAAGACGACGTCAGGATTATCATTTCAAAAAGGAACCAGCAGGACAAACGTCCTGAATTCTTCTTGGTCACCGATCCGTCATTGAGTGCCCAAGAAGTTCTGAGTCGCTACGGGCGACGTTGGGTCGTTGAGATCGATCACCTCTATTTGAAAGTTCGTTTGGGCTTAGGTGATTTCCGCTTGCGGCATTATGAAGGCATTGCGAAGTATTTTGATTTGGTTGGCCTCACTTTGGCCTACCTGTATTGGCGTAAGGTTGAAGAGCATGACGCCAATTTTAAAACACTCAGCGATGTCATAGCGCAACATCGTCACGATCAACAGGAAGCTTGTTTTCGTGCCTTCGGGGAATACGTGTTGCGCTTCGGTTCGATCGATCAAGCGATGGCCGAATGGCATAAGCAAGCGACATAAGCCTCGGTGTACAACTTCGCAAAAACATGGCGGCGGGGACAACGGTGAAGTCTGCCCGTCATCAGCGTTTGGCTGAAACGATCAGCCAATTTTTTAAAAGAACAGATGGAATTTGCCAAACTACAGTAAATTTAGTTGAAACGTTATTTAGCAAAATGGCGAGAACTTTTTTAAAATATATTCGCGTCAACTCTAAAGATGAACTTCACGAACGCATTCTAAACGGAATCGCAGAAATCAATGAATCACCCGTGGTGCATCGTTGGAAAAATTTCGATTTTGCCATCGCAAAGTAATGCAAATACTTTTACGAACCGTTGTACTAGACGATTTCGTTCAACTATGCTTTCACATCGATCACCTTCACAATCGCTTTTTGCCCACCGACGAGGTGATTCTGGCTATCTAAAAAGGCCCATTGCGTGATGTCGCCGATGGTTTGCGGCTCCGGCACCGGTTTGTGAGGATAGTATTTGCTCTTCGGAACATTGCCGATGATGTCGCTGAATGGCGCAAACTGACTTTGATAGGGTTTGAGCAATTCGAGGTTGACGGCGTGATATGGCACCGGCAGATTGTTGAGCGATTTTTTAAGCTCATCCGTCAAATCCAGAATGTTCCGGCAGGCGTTCGTGTACCAGTTGTTGTCAAACTCGCTCAAGTCAACGCGGTCTTTCAAGACGTTCAGCCGGCTGGCAAAAACAAACGCGCCGCTGCCGAGCTCGAGCACGAAATTGTTGTCCACCCACGCATCGAGAAGGCGCTCGATCTGGCTGAATGAGGTCGAATTTTCATTGTCGCCAATTTTGAATTTTTTGCGGAACGTCCGGCTCATGATGACGCCGAAGCCGGCCAGTCGCTGCAGCTCCAGCAGGATTTTAATGTTTTCGATAAAACTGGTGCTGACCTGCGGCAGTTCCGCGTAAGCATCAAGAAAAGCAACCCGCAATGGATTGCTGACTCGATCGCTCGTCCTTAATTTGCCCGTTAGAGCCTGCGCCTGGCTATAAAAACTAAGTATGGCTTCGCCGAGTTGGATGATGGCGGACAATTTTTGGGCGGTTTTACCATCTTCGTAGCCGCCGACGGTGATGACTTCTTTCATCACCTCGCGAACCTGTTCGGTGGCGGTGTCAAACTGTTTTTTGTATTCGTCCGCCTCGCGCTCTTTGCTCTGCAAGCGGCTGTTCGCTTCGGACAATTCGGTTTCCCGGGCGTGTAGGCTTTGTTCGAGTTTTTGTTTCTCCTCCGATAAGCTTGACAGTTGTTCATGGAGCAAGCCTCGATCTTTTTGGGCGGACTCAAGCTCTTTTCCCAGGCTTTCAAAAGAATCCACTAAATGATCACGCAGCGTCTGGGTCAGATCGGAATATCCCTTCAACGCGTTCTGTATTTGCGCCGCCGAATCGTTGGCAAATCGAGCCAGCGCCACATCACTTTCCCGCTGAAACACCTGCAACTGTTCCCGGGCGCTTTGGCCGTGTTTGTCCAATCGGTTGACGAGTTGTTGCGTCAAATTTTGATTTTCTCCCAAAACTTTTGCGACTTCCTGAAGGAACAATTCGCGGTTTTCCATTGCCTGTTTAAGGTCGAGATCGACTTTTTGCATTAGCTCATTGCGCACTTCCTGAAACCGCCCTATGTTTCTGGAAAAATCCTCCACCGCTTGCTCAACGGTTTTGGAAAATTTCCCGAGCGTGTTCCGGCTTTCTTCCTGCAGGGAGCCCCATTTCTGGTCAAACTGACGTCGAAACTCCTGAATTGTCTTATACGCTTCTCCTTCCAATTCCTGGCTTTTTTGGGCGAGGGAGGACATTTCTTTCATTGCCGCTTCGTGGCCGGCTTTGGTCTCGCGCAAATGGGTCTCGAACCGTTGCGTCAAATGATCATAAACGTCTTGCGCGCGGCTTAACTGCACGCTGATTTCACCTTTGGTTCGCTCCACCAGTTGCTCCATGGCCGTATGGTTTTCACCTCGTACCGCTTGCCACTGTTGCGTGAGATTTTCTTTGAGTTCCTGCACGGTGGCGCGGGCTTGCGCTTCAAACTGTTGCTGGTTAGCCAAATTTTTTGCGACTTCCGCGAGCAGGACGGCATGATTGTCCTGCACATTTTGCAGTGCGTTTTCCACATTGCTACGCAGACCGGCGATCAAACCGTCAAGCGCTCGCTGACGGTCGCTCTGTTGATCGACGTTCGCTTTCGTTTCTTGAACTGTTTGGAGCACGGTTTTAAATTCTGCCCTCAAAGGCATGATCCAGTCTTCTGCTGGAATTTTTTCACCGGGCACTTCTCTCGAATCGATTTTTTTACCCAGATTGCTCAGCTCATCTTGAAGAGTCCGCTGCGAATTTTCCAACAACGTTTTCTGGTTCGTCAAATCTTGCGCGAGTTGATCGAAATTTTTCTTCAAGAACTCATGTTGCTGAGAGTCGAATTCTGTTGGTTGCGACACTCCGCTTACTTCGACTTTAGGCGTTGATTCCGATTCTGGCCTTGGTAGCGCAGGCGGAAGCGGTTCCGGTCTCGAGGATTTGAGATCTTGCCGCAATTTTTTGATTTCTTGTAGCGTAAAAAACAAACCCACCCCAAGTAAAAGAATCAAAATTCCGATTAGCCAAAATCCCCAAGCCGTTCCCTCCGATTCAACTTCCGGCGCTGATGATAATTTAATCTGGGTTTCCTGCCTAGCCCCTTCCCAGGAAAAAACGGCTTTCAAAGGAAGACGAGGACTATTGCGAACGCTGTCTAAATTAACAAAAGCCACGCCGAGCTTTGATTGGAAGAGCGCTTGTTTCGTGACACCGAGTTCCAGCGCAATATGATTATAAAGACTATCCTTTAAAACACTCTCAGTGGAAGCAGCGTCCAGATCAGCGGGTTTCACCAGCGTCATGAGCTTATTTAGGCCATCAAGATGCGGCGTGGAGTCGATGGGAAACCGCAGCATAAATTCATGCGGCGAAGGCGTTTTGACGAGCACATGCGTCTTTTTCTCGAACAGCACCACACTGGCAGAGTCAATTGCATAAGCCGAATTTTCCCAACGCGTCAAACGCGCGTTTCGCCGCGGAAAGCGCAAATCCCATTTCGGTTGTTGTTCCGACAGCGAGGCCAGCAAATCGTTTTGATAGTCCGCGCTGTCAACTTCGACCGTGAGGTCGAGCGTTGCGACTGTCGCCATGAAATCCGGCAAAACAACGATATGGCGCGCCTCGAGACCGCCGCTCATCGTTTTATACAATCGGGTGAGGCGAGAGATCGGCTGCGCAAGACGCAGCTTCTCGCCATACGCTTTGTATTCGACGGGAGATAAGGCGCGAATCGAATCCTTCGCAAATCGTCTATAGATCCACCCGGTAGCCTGAGGCGAGTATTGGATTTGGAGCATGTTCCTGTTGCCGGCAAGCACCACATAACGTTCCTGCGCCGACACGCGGCCAATGATCTGGGAAAAATTCCCATCGGGCATGGAAAAAATAACAGTTGTATTGATGATTTCCGCCAAACGGGTTTGCGCTGCTGCCGGCTTTAACAGCGTCGACAGCGAGCTGAAACAAACCAACAGAGATATCCACTTTGCTCTGGACATGATCGGCTTCCTCAAGCTTTAGCTTTTTTCTGCGCGTCCTTCATTTTGTATGCGGCGTATTGCCACACCGGCAGCCATTCCGCCAGGCTGGCTTCCTGGTTTTGAATTTCGCTCCATTTCAACTGGGTCGGACGCATGGAGACGTCGCGTTCCACGTCGAAATCCACGCTCATGGTGAGGTCACTGCTTTGGTCAAGGCGCATGACGATGTTTTCGATGCTCTTGGCGGCGGCCGGAACCGGAATGTTGCCGACGGGCTGATAGCGATAACGCTCGCTTTTGGTTTTGAGGATCCGCCCGGCTTCTTCCGGTTTGGAGAAAACCTGATAAACCTCTAAAAAGCCCCTGTTGTAGGTGACGTCGATCGGCTGCGACAGCTTATCCGACTTGGCGACGCCGTCCACGAATTTTTTATGAATCGGCAAAATATTGTAAAAAGCGAACTCCTCGGCGTGCTCGCCTTTGACCTTGACGCCGAAATTGCACGTGGTCATCTCCTGGCTAAGCTCGAGATTCCGGCGCTGGTTGCCGTAATAAACCGCGCCCGCCGCGACCGCGATCTTCGCCTCGTGCAGATCAAGCCGGATCACGGGAATATTTTTCAGCTCACTGCGAATCGCCTCCTCGAGGCCGGGAAAATGAATGGCCCTTCCTGACAATAACAACGCATCGATCTTTTGGGAACAATTTTTGTATTGCAGCTCAAGCGCCAGCGTCGCCGCTTGCCGGATCAACGCGACCAGGCGTTGGTAATCTGCGGATTGTTTGACGTCTTCCAGCGGCAGACTGACGATCATTTTTTCGGCCAACTCTTCAGAACCCGGTTCATGCTGCCGGCGCGATTCGACGGCAGCCTCTTCTTCGGAAATACTAATGCGCCTTGGCCCTTTCGTAATCTCGGGCAAATCGTACTTCAAATGTTTTTTAAAAAAGTTGGCGAACGGAACATCCAAAGGCCTGAAACTATCCTTACCTGCGCCCCAGGCTTCGATCTTTTCTTTTTCGACTTGATTACAAAAAGCAAGAGCAAAGCCATGCCAATCTTCCGCGCCGTTAACGTTATGCAACAAACCATGGTTTAAAGACGCCTCGATGGAAAAAGGATCAATGTTAATCGGCAGTTTTTCATCCAGCTTTCTGAGCAACTGCTTCCAAGCGAGGCGGGCAATGATGCCATTGATCGTTTCGCCGCCGAGTGCGTAGCCGACGCGGGAGAGGATTTGAATCGCTTTCTTGTTCTGACGCGGACCCGGCGGGTGATATTGCAGGATCGAAACGTTCAGCGTCGCGCCGCCAAAATCAACGATCATCATCGTGCCGCCGGTCTCGCGTAGTTTCGGTTCGTTCTGTTGTGATTTGCGAATAAACAAACTGTACAGAGCCGCCGCTTCCGCTTCGTAGATAGTAAGAACCTCCGCAAAATTCAGGTTGCTGAAGCAACTTTTCATTTCATTGATCTGTCCCGACGAAAACGCAATGGGCACGGCGAGAACCGCATTCTTCCCTTCGAGAGCTTCCGCATTCGCGCCCAATCGTTTCTCCTCGTCATGCAGACCTGCGGCAATGAAAGCGCGGGCCCTGACGGCCAAGCGGCTGGCGAGCAAAGAAATAATGGTCTTGCCGGCAATTTTGGTTTCTTTCTCGCCAGCCAATGGCATAACGATTTCCGTGCCAAGCAATTTTTTGGCGGAATGAAAAGCCAGGCCCCGGCCCGTGCCGCTGGACGCTTCCTGCCGGGCCTGAGCTCCATAGTAAATACTCGAGGCTGGCGAGTCAATAGGATTGCTTAACTGTTGCTCGTCAATATCATTCGGCAGCCAGACCCATGACGGCGATATGCACGAAGACAATTTGGGATAGGAGTTGGCATCCAAATCGGCTAGAGGGAAAGCCTGTTCAGTTTGCGTGCTTTCCAAATTGATCAAAAAAATCCGATCGTGATCGGTGCCCACCGCCACGCAGGAACCGGTCGTTCCCGGATCGAAGCCGATCCAACATTTTTCCAGCGACGGCAGCAGGCGAATAGTAAAAATTTTCAAAGGGTAAGTCTGCAATCGGCCAATGCCGCAGCGTCGTTCCAACATAAACACAAACTCATGCGCGGCGCCATCCTGAGCGGAGGGCGCCGGTTGGTCGGAAAAATCGAAACACAGATTCAAAGTGACTTTTTTCTCGGGAGACATGGCGGGCAAGGCGATTTCTCGACCGAGGTCGATGAATTGCATCAACGGCTCTGAATCTTCACCAACATAAACATCATACCATATTTTTGTATTTTTAACGTTTTCCCGACGCGTTGGCCGACTCAAGGTGACCCTAACGTCGGCATTAAGAAGATGATAGCGCGGAGAAATGTTTATCAGGCTTATTTTGAAGACTGGCTTGCCGCCGCGACTCCAGTGGATACCGTAGATCGGCCCGTCGCCGGATTTTGATTTTGGGGCTAAAAGCTCATAATTCTTTTTTTCGTCTAAAACCACCCGAATTGGGGGTTTGTATAAAAGAAAGTAACCCAAACCACCTGCCGTTAGAAGCAATACGAGAAGCAATAAAACGGTCGTGGTTTTTGTCGCCATCGGCGCTTTGGTGACATTGATCTTCTTCGGCGATGTCATCGAAACCGCCAGTGGCAAACGCAAGCTCTTATCAAGCGTCGATTCATAGTGAACGTTCAGCTTGATCTGGATTTTTGTGTTCCGGTCCAGGCTCTCGCCGGCGCGCGGCTGAAAAACTAAATTGTTCCAACGCACGATATTTTTATCGACGCTGAAATGGCTGGTATCGGCGGAAATCGCGTGCGCCCCCGCTTGTTTTCCGCCCGGATGCACGATGATCGCGCCGCCGGCGAGCGCAAACGCCGGCAGATTGTCAACTTGAACTCTCAAGCTGTCCAGCGCGACGCCGCCGGAATCTGCGTCACGGCGATAAACCGTGTTCGTATAGAGTTCCATCCCGGGCGGACGCTTCGGCAAGATTTCATAGGTGTCGACCATGATCGGGTACTGCGTACCGACGCGTTTGCCGACGGCGATGCTCACGCATTTGTTTAACCGGAAATTTTTGTTGAATTCACTAATGATTTCTTCGGCGAACATGAACCCTGCGGGCAGCTTGTTTTGCAAATTATCGCGATCCTTGCCAAAGTTGTCGGCTTCGTCGCTGGTAAAATTGCTCGCGATCCGGGTAATGTAAATATGATCGAAAAACTGGTTCGCCGCCAGCGTTTGCGCGGCGTAACGCAGCGCCGCCACGACGGCATAGCGCGAAAACGTCCAGGCATATTTCCCCTCCGGTTGATAAGAAGGCAGATAGCTTCGCAGAAAATTGGGAATAGCGACATTATCCTGGCCGGCATACGTTTCACCGCCGGCGATCAAGCGCGCCAAAAAAGCAATGGCAGCGCCGAGAGAATCCGCCGTTGTGGCTCGCGCAAACCGGCCCCCGAGGGAATTCAGCGCGGCGCCGCTCATTCCAAATGACATCATCAGCAAACGATCCGGCGCGCGAAAAAAAGGCTGCGGCAAAGACTTCAGGTCTTGATCGTCAACGGCGTCATCTTGATGCAAGCGTTTGAGCTCGCCCGGCGCCGCGTACAACTGCAAAACATAATCATGCACGCGTGCCAGCAGATCGGGAAATTTCACCACGCTCCCCGACTCGCTGTAAATGATGAGATGGAGCGCGCGTTCGGATGGCTGGGCGTAAAGCCCGGGCCGCGTTAAAAAACCCGCGGCCAGGAGTAAATAAAAAGCCAAATGTTTTCTCATCCACATGATCCAATAGTCTCCCTCGCTTATTCCAAATTCTCCCGAATGGATTGAAGATCGAAATCGGCGAATCGATCCGGCGCCAACGCGATACGAATTTCTTCCGTCACTCCTCTTTGTTGCTTAGCGGCCTGAATAAAAGAAATGAGCAAAAGGTTCAACAAGTGCTGCGGCGGCAGGCCGACCTGCGACAAGCCGCCGCCAACCAAAGGAACGTTAACGGGAAATCCGGAGGCATGAATCCGGACGCTGTTCCATAAACCGGACAAGGCTTGCCACATTTGCGGAACGTCCGCGCTCGCTTTGAACGTGGCGGTATCGGTTTTGGAAAGCGCGAACAGAAAATATTTGACGCCACCCAACTCGACGGCGGCCGTGGTTCCGAGCGGATACCTTTTCGTTTTTCCGCGCGTCCGCGGCGCTTCTTCTTCGTGCGGCGTTCCCGCCAGGCTTTGAGCGACCATGCTATCGAATGTTTGCGATTGTCCGGCCAGCATATTAAGGATGAATTTGCCGTGCAAGCTGTTGGGCGAAACCGGATCGCCGATCTCGCTGTCAAAGAACTCGTTGGCGGGAATAACCTTGTGGCCGTCCAGGTCAAAGAGATCGGCGAAAAGAATTTTGATTCTGCTATTGGTGTTTTTCAGCCGCATTTCGATCGCTTTTGCCGGCAGGATGCGGTAAATCCCGATCGCCAGGCTGATCGCCAGAAAGAGCGAAAATTTGGGCGCTCCTGTGATACACAAACTCGGAAAAAAAGCACCGATCGGCTCGAGTATTCCCCACAACGAGGCAAACGACACCAGAATGGCCAGAATAAATTTCCCGGGACGTCTTTTAATTCCGAGTGTGATTCTGTTGAGAAGATTTGGTTTGGACATTTTTTATCATTCCACTTAAAGCTGGAAACCGGCGCGGCGCTCAACGCAGATATTTTTCCAACACCTCACACACTGCCTGGGGATCATAGAACACGCTTTTCAAATCTTGCGCGATGTGTGACTGCAAAGTTTCTCGCCTAGTGTATCGCAAGTAATTGGGGTCATTACCCTCGGAACTGTCGTTAAAGCGGCCATCCGGCAGAAGATCGAGCCAGACGCCCGGCGCAAAAATATAACGATACAGGAAGACCTGTTTTTCCTGCAAATCCCAAAACTGCAAGCGACCGGCAGCGCCGGCGGATACCAAAAATTTGCCATTCGACGCAAAGCTTATGGCGTAAACCGGGCCCCAATGTCCTTTCAACACGTGCAGGCATTGGCCGCTTTCCACCTCCCACAATCGGACCGTATGATCGTGGCTCGCGCTGGCCAAAATTTTTCCGTCCGGCGAAAACCGGACTGCCGAAACCGGGCCGGCATGCTCTTTGCGAAAATACGAAAGCAAACCGGTATCGACCTCCCACAACCGTATCTCTTGATCATCACCGCCGCTGGCCAGGTATTTTCCATCCGGAGAGAATTGGACCGAAGACACCGGACCGTCGTGTCCAGAAAGCGGATGCAAAGATTGGCCAGTGTCGGCTTCCCATAAATATATTTGGCCATTCTCATCTCCGCTTGCCAAACGTTCCCCCGTTGAAGAGAAGTGAACCGAGCGCACTGAATATGCATGGCCTTCGAGAACTTGCGGCGGCAGGTCGCTTTCCACGTCCCATAACCGCAGGAGATTGTCGGAACCTCCGCTAACCAAGTTTTTTTTATTAAGAGAGAAACATACGCACCATATAAAACTTTGGTGCTCAGTAAAATGCCGCAATGATTCTCCGGATTCGCTATTCCATACTCTAATGCTGCGGTCATCGCTGCAACTGGCTAACATTTCACCGTCTTGAGAGAAGCTCACGGCGCGAATCGGCCCGGCGTGGCCTTCAAGCACGCGCGGGGCTGAATTATTTTTTAAATCCCACAATCTTAAACAACTGTCCGAACTTCCGCTGGCCAGTTTATTTCCTTGCGGCGCGATGTGAACGGACAAAGTTTGATAGCCTTGTCGATCCAGCCTGGACGGCTCATTCTCGCGCGCTGCTTTCCATAACCACAGACTGTGGTCAGCGCATCCGCCTGCGATTTCCTCTCCATTCGGAGAGAAAGACACGGCATTCGTTATCTTATTATTATTGGGATTCGCTTGACGTTCCCAGAATAATTTTAATTTGCCTTTGGTTATGTCATATACCCGTATTTCATAGTGGGAGCTTACACTCACCAGCATTTCCCCGTTTGGAGAGAAGCCAAGGGCCTTCACCTGGTCATGAGGCGCTTCCAGCACGGACAAAGTTTCTCCGGTTTTGACTCTCCACAACCGCACGCTGCCATCATCGCTGCCGCTGGCCAAGAACTCCCCATCCGGAGAAAATTGCACCGCGCGCACGCTTTCCCGATGCCCTCGCAACACCAAAAGCGTCCGGGCGCTTTTGGCGCTCCACAATCGAATGTTTTTATCGGCGCTGCCGCTCGCGATTCTTACTCCATCCGGGGAAAAGTGAACGGCATTGACGCTCTGCTCATGTCCTTTGAGCTCGTGGATTAAGCGGCCGCTTTCGACATGCCACAAACGCAAAATCTTCTCGTTGCCGCAGCTTGCCAATTGCTGCCTGTCCGGAGAAAAGTGAACGGCATGGACCCGGCCCTCATGTCCGGAGAGCGCGCGCAAAGGCTGCTCACTCTCGCTTTGAACGTCCCACAATTTAATGCTGCCGTCATCGCCCCCGCTTGCCAGCATTTCGCCATCCGGGGAAAAGTGCAGCGTGTTGATCGGCGCCTGATGCGCCTCGCGCCTAGTTAAAAGAGCTTTGTCTGAAATACGCCATAGCGAAATCAGCCCATCATCTCCTCCCACCGCGAGCAATTCGTTTTTAGGATTGAAGACTACGGCATTGACTCCCAAGCCATGGCCAAGCTGGACAGCGGGAATTGATTTCCTTTGTTGAGCGTATTGAGCATACATATCCATGATCTGGGCCAGAAAATTATAGGCCTCAGTTAAATCAAAATTCTTATCTAAAACGATCGACTCTTTAAAGGCATAAGCGGGGAAATACGGTATCATCAATTTCCGGTAAGTTGCCAACGATGCATCCTGCAACGGCCTGGGCAAAAATGGGCTGAATTTATTGCTAAGTTGGCGGATAAAATCCCCGGCCGGTATTCCTTCTTGCTCTGACTTCTCGACTCTGGAGGGAACCACGATGACTTCCAGCGGCCGGTCACTGCGCCGTTTGACAACATCTTTACGGCTAAAATCCAGAACCATCTTTTCGGTGCCTTCCAGGCTTTGCTCGTTGGTGCCGCAAAACATGACGACGACGTCCGCCATTTGATAAACACAAACGCCGGCCATTTCGCTAAGCCCGGTACGGCTGTCGATCAGCACCACCTCCGCCAGATCGTTGAGTTGATGGCGCAGATCCTCGAAAAATTTTTCTCCTTTTTGATTTTCATAAAAGTCTAACAGGTTAAAGCGCCGCACGAGCTTCATGTAACGAGAAAAATTATCACCGTCGCGTTTACCGGCGGAGAGCAGCCTCAAGCTGCCTTTACCGATTTCAGCAGGGTAAACGTCGACGATAGGATAAACGTCGACAATACAGGATTCCAGCGACGACGCGGGCGTTTTGAATTTTAAATATTCGTCAAGCAGTCTCGGCAGTTGGGTCATTTCCTCGGAATCATATAAATAATCGTACAACAAGTCCAGAATTCCGTGGCGGCTCAATACCTCGCTGGGAGCGATCGGGAAAAAGTTCTCCAGCCCGGGAGCTTCCAGATCCCAATCGATCATCAGCACCCGGCGTCCCTGGCGATATAATAATTCCGCCACATTGGCCAGGGCCATGGTGCGACCGACGCCGCCTTTATAGGAATAAAACGTATAAATCATATTACTGACCTCGAGAAATATTAAAGATCAAAGATCGTTGCGTCGATTCCACCTGACTCACCGTATTTCTTCGTTGCGGCTGGAAGAGCTGAAACCAGCCAACGTTGCAAATTAAAAACATCGGAGATACCCAATTCGCATTGCGCATCAAAATACCTGAAAAACCGGTCGAAAATAACCGGTGTTCCGGAGGAAATAACCTCTTCGAGGAAGTCGTTGATATGCAAAGAATCTTCACAGATCGGAAACAATGAAATGACCGAAGACGGATGCTCGAAACCCAACCCTGAAGTCACCAGCTTGGTTCGCAGCTCTTTATCAAAAATCGAAAGCGCGTCGACGATCAAGATCACTCCGTTTTCCCGCAATTGACTCCAAATGGCATTCCTGATATTCATCGACTGCTGATTCCTGGCAAAGCAAATATCGGAAAAAAAATGCGGGCGAATGACGTGGTCATTAAGCCGTTTTTGGTTTTTCGGAGCTTGGTTGAATTGTTCAACGATTTCCTCTATTGCGCGTTTTATCGTATTGTTGTTGCGAGACCCTCTTTGCTTCGGGCCGCGCAGATCCGCGATCGCAGGCCGCCAATCATCGCGGCTTTTTCCATAAAGCCTGAACAATTTATCCAGCTTATTAACTTTGTTTAATTTTGTTTTTAAGTCCTTGAAATTCTTGCGGTCCTCGGAAGCAATACGGTCGCGCAAGGTTCCGGCTTCTTCGCTCGTCATCGCGTACACCACGAACGGAAAATTGATAACTTTGTCCTCCTGATCCTGGGGTTTGGCCTTGAGGCGTTGAATCAATTCGTCGAGCTTGTTTTTGAATTTGGCAGGGGAATTAATATCAATGCCTCGAAAATCGACATACCGGTCGCTTCGAAAAATTTCTTCAATTTCGCAATCTTCAATCAATATCGGGATCAAAATATTTTTTTTACCTCTGGGGTCGTTAGCGAATTGTGTGGCGTACTCTACAACCGTGTAGTCTTTTTCAAAATATTTTTTGCTCCAAACGGCAACCATCTTTTTGGACCTTTTCAGATTAGCGCTCAAGCTCAGTACAAGATTGCCGCTGGGAAAATGACTATCGTGGTCAAACCAGACCTTGAAACCTTCGTTGCGGAGAAGATCGGCCAGTTTCTTGCAAAATGCATTATTTTCACTGGCATGGCTAAGGAAAACGTCATACTCGAAATTAGGTCCGGGCATATAACTTACCTTTTCTTTTTCAGATTAGCGCTCAAGCTCAGTACAAGATTGCCGCTGGGAAAATGACTATCGTGGTCAAACCAGACCTTGAAACCTTCGTTGCGGAGAAGATCGGCCAGTTTCTTGCAAAATGCATTATTTTCACTGGCATGGCTAAGGAAAACGTCATACTCGAAATTAGGTCCGGGCATATAACTTACCTTTTCTTTGGTTTAAAAGCCTTCGCGTCCACGTGATGGATGACCTCGCCACCCAGGATGGCAGGCTCTAAAAAAGATATACGAGTCGGTTTTGTTCCCTTCTTTTCAAAATGATCGATTTTTTGCTTCACCCACGTTTCCGTTCCTTGCATTAAAGTAACGGTCGTCAGAATATTTTCCGCAGCATCATCATTGCGAATAATCGCGGTTACAACAAAGCCATAGTCTAACATTTGTAAAGAAAAGTGTATTTGCGACGACGAGACCACGGTCGGCACGGGATTGAAAGCTTTCTCGCAATCACAGCTCATCAACCATGTGACGCTCACGCTAATAGCCATAAATCCGTATTGAAATAGGCTTGCAGGATATCTTGATATTTGGACTGATTTTTTAAGTGACCTTTGTTCGATTGCATGCTGCGGCTTCTCAAAAACCCAGCAAGGCTTTCAGAAAAGCATATATCCGGCTTTGAAAACGCCGTCATTTGAAAACTTTGAAAATCCTATCAATACACCACCACCTGCCCGGGAGAAACCAGCTTGTTATTCTCCACCAGCCGAATCTCTGGGCGCACGACGCCGAGGATGGTGCCGCTTTGCTTGAAATCGATCTTGCGCTCGGTTAATTTATCGGCGTTCTTTTGCGCGAAATCTTTGAGGCGCTTCTCGCGCAATTCCCGATAAGGAATGCGCTTCATGCCGACGTCCGCAATTTCACCCAATCGGGGCGTGCCGATCTTGAGATGAAATTCTTCCAGCAGCCCGGACAGCGCCTGCATGGCCGCCTCGTCATCGAGGCGTTCGGAATAAATTTCTCCGGCAATCAACGCCAAAGTTTCGCGGTGACGATCGGCGACGCGGCGCACACGCTCGACGTCCTGGCGCAGCGCTTCCAGCCGCTGGCGGAGGACAGCTTGCCTGGTTAAATTGATGAGCCGGTCCCAGATCGGCGGCGCCGGAACGGCCTCGCTGCCATTGGTTTCTTCGTCATCAAAAACCAACCGCACCACGTTGTTGGCTGGCGAGACGGCGGGCGATACCGTCTCAGGAACAGGCTGGTGGCGCTTTTGTAATTCCGCCAGAATATTCTGCAGCTTGGCCTGGGTCTCACGCAGATTTTCGCTCTCCGCCGCCCAATTTTTGCGCACGTCGTTTAGGCTATAGCCGGCTTTTTCCAGCACGTCGACCAGTGCCTGGCTTTGGGCGACGAAATCGTTGGCCGCTTTAGCTAAAATCGTCGTGGTCTGGTCCAAGTTTTTCTGTGCTGCCGGCAAACCGCTTTTTTCTGCGCGTGTGAACAACTCCTGCAACTTATTCGTCGTTTCATTTAAAGAAGCCTGCCAGCTTTCCATAAGGCCTCTCAACATTTCTTCTAAACCCTGCTCCAACTGGCTTTTGGCTTTACTCCAGTCAGTCACAACAGGAACAGATGAGTTGGACGAACGCCCGTCAGTCTTGGCTTCAGTTGCGATATCTTTGCCTAAAGGCCTTACTATTAACCGATAAATCAGAAATGCCAATCCGGCGCACATGACCAGAACAAGAAGGATAAAAAACTGAAGCCAATTTTTTTGCGAGTTCAAGGACTCATTAATCCTCTCCACAGTTCGTTTTGTTGAAAATGTTGGCTCGACGAGCTTCTTGTCAAGGACGCTCAACTGAGCATTTATTTTTTGGATTTCGATCCGTAACGTGTCCACG
The DNA here is from genome assembly GCA_964447935.1 of uncultured Cytophagia bacterium. Classification (GTDB taxonomy): domain Bacteria; phylum Zhuqueibacterota; class Zhuqueibacteria; order Zhuqueibacterales; family Zhuqueibacteraceae; genus Zhuqueibacter. The sequence continues at coordinate 18,247 of CAYUVM010000007.1, forward strand.
GCTAAAGCGACCGGGCCCTTCTGCGGCGCCGGCGCCGTTTTTTCCGGGTTCGCCTGCGTCGATCGGGAACCGCCAGCGTTGTTTTTTGCCTGCTCGACGGCAAAGGCGATTGGGATTGACCAAAAGGTAAAAGCAATGAAAAAAACGCCCACGATGAAATTAAGCCTGGAATGAGAAAATTTCATACTCGACACCACCTCACTTGAATCTCTCCCGCGACGGTAACGATCACTTCAAAAGGCTGCTCGTTGCTGAAACGATCCAGCGCGGACAGCCGGAAAGGTTTATTATAATGCGCCGGCGGTTCGTTGGCGAATTGGGTGTAGATGGTCAAATCGACGTCTTCTTCGCTCTGAAAACCCAGCGCCGCCGGATGGATGGGATCCGAAATAATATCCTGCGACAAAGACTGTCCCCAAAAAGGCTGGCGGCGGCTTCTGACGCGAAGATAGGCCTGGGAACCGGAGTCCAATCGGACCACATCGTCGTGAATAATGTCGGGCTGGACCAGAATCAACACGTCAAACGTGCAAATATCCTCAAGGCCCTGGTATTGCGGATGGAGGCCGTGCATGAACGCCCCGATCGAAACGCAGTATTTGGGCTGATCGGCATGAAAGACGCCGTTGTAACGCAGCCCTAAATCCTTATACGGATCGCGCAATTGCCCCTGAATCAGCAGCCTGATAATATCGGCAAAACCATGAAGCCGCGAAGCATTGCCGGCCAGCAAAACTTGCAAGGGCAGGTCATAGCGCGGTGATTTCATCACGCGCTCCAAAACGCCTTTGAGCATGATGTCGAAACGTTCGTTGATCCGGTCATGAATCTCCTTACGCAGGGCAACGGCTATCTTTTCATAAATGCCGAACTGGTAGGCTTTCTGCAGATGGCGTTCCAAAGCGCCCGGGGCGAGGTTGTGCTTGATGCTTTGCGCTTCTCCTGGCGGCATCTCCGTCGGCGTTCCTAAAATTTCATCGATGATCGACTTGATGAGCGCATCGACATTGCTGCCGCCAAATGATGGATCGCCGCCCCAGGCCAGCACTTTATAAAGAAACGCCTTGTCGCTGCGTTTTCTTTCCACAACGGTAATGTCCGTGGTGCCGCCGCCGAAATCAATCACCATGATCATGGTCTCCGGCTCCTTGAGCAGGTCCGGCACGCGCTGCAAACCGTAGCGCAGCGCGGCCATGGATTCATCGATCGGCCGCACCTCGGGGTTGGTAATAAAAGCGCTTTTCGCGAGCGCTTTTTTGCAGGCGCTCACCAGGCGTTGTTTCCATGCCGGAATGAACATGGTGGGAACCGCCAATTGCACGCGCTCAAAACGGCTGGGAGCGACGCCGCGCTCTTCCAAGTGCATCATGCCGCGGCTGAACATCTCCGCCATGTACTCGCTGATGACCTCTTCCGGTGTTTGGCCGTTGAAACCGGAAAGTGGCTCGTTGGTCTTGATCAGCAGCTTGAAATTCTGCAGGGGATTGGAATCTTGTTCGGCTTCCCAGCCGACCCGCCTTTTGCCGGCTCGTTCGGGCAAGATCGACGACAACATCAGGCTGGCGTCGTGATCCTCGAATTTTCGCTCGAGCGGCAACGGCCGCAGGATTTTTTGGCCGGGATCGGTTTGCCAACTGCCGACGCGCTCTTGCGGGATCACGAGCGACAGGCAGGAGTTGGTGGTGCCAAAATCCAGGCCCACGGGCCGGGAGTATTTCTGTTGCTCGAACGTTTTGAGATGAATGTTGAGCGTGGAGAGTCGCTTGCCCCCGGGCTGGCGATTGTCGTCGATCTCAAAAGCCAACTCGCTTTTGGCGTCGTTCTCAAGATAATTGACTTTCAACAATATTTCGCGCTCGACAAAACGAACAGGCGCTTTCAGCATCTCGCCAAGTTCGACCGGCGGCGTCGCGCGCGGAAGCAGGCTGATGCCCTGGGTGGTGTGATCGTCTTTGCTCGTTAAAAGGCGAACGGTCTTTTGGCGGGAAACACGGCGCGGCACGGACCAGTTGAAAACCGTCAGCGCCGACACGTCGACAAAGCTCACGCCCTCATCGGTGAATTGCTGCACTTCGGTTTTGAGCTCCGGCAAGGTCAATACCGTAACGTCCACGTCAAATTCCTGGATCCCAAGCTGCGCCAGCGAGACTTCGACTTTTCCGGAAACGGCGCCGATCAAATCTTCGCTCATTTTCACCGGCACGCGGAGGTCGGGATTTTTTCCGTCGAGTGTGAGCGGCTCGGAAATTTTTATCTCTGCGCCCAACACTTGAATCCGGGTGATTACCGCTTTGCTGACATTGGCATTGGCTAGCGCAAAAACGAGCGCCGGTGGAGTTTTATCGATGGGGTCGATCTGGATGGAACGTGTGACCATATCCAAGCGCGGCAATGGGCAGATCGGAAAATCAATACCATCCGGCGTCAAATCCACCGGCAGGCCGCGCACGCGCGCGTTGAAGTGCAAATTCAAACTCGCGGCTTCCGCCGGAAGAGGAAGATCAAGCTGATGCTCGACAATTTGCTGTCCATCCTTGCGCGCGGTGTGCGCCCGCACGTGATCGGGATCGCCCAAAGCAAATCGCAGCAGAACGTTTTCCAGCGTGGAGATCGATTCGAGAATGATAGGATCGCCACCTTTATTGGCCAAGTGAACGATGATCAGCGTCGTTTCCTTATTCCGCCGATAGCAAAATGTTGGGGACAACCGGATTTCATAAATCAAATGGCCGCATTTTGGGCAAATCGCGAAAACGCCTTCAGAATTTTTTCGGCAGGACGGACAGAGCATAAACGGCCTTTATAGTTACTTGGTCTCACGCAGGATATAGCCTTTGGCCTGGCAAATGGATTCCGCCGCTTCAATCGGCACGGCATAGTGCTGGCCCTCGGCGCGTTGTCCCTGAATTTGCTTCGACGAAACAATCACACCGATGACCATATTGTTTGCCTTGTTCAACAATGGGCCACCACTGTTGCCGGGGTTGGTGGCCGCATCGGTCTTTAGAAGCTCTGGAGTTTTGTTCGCAATAATACCAGTGGTGATGGAATATTCGCCTCCGGGGTAGCCGATCACATAGACCTGGTCGGCTTCGTTCACGAGCTGGGAATCACCAAGCGACAACGGCGGCGGAATGTTGCCGCTTTGCAGCGCTTTGAGCAATGCAATGTCGCGGTTCGGCTCGGTCAGCAGCACTTGCGCATCCATCAAAGTGCCGTCGCGCAGAACCAACTGAACCTGGGCGTCATTGCTCACCACGTGCGCCGCGGTCAGCAGATAGCCTTGCTGCTTGTTCACAAAAAAAGCCGTGCCCAGGCCCTGCGTGGCATTGACCATCACCACGGCGTCGCTGCTCGAAGCCGAGCTGGCCGGACCCAGCAGCGCCAGAAAAATAAGAATAAAATTCAACACGATCAAACTCCCGACAAACAAACTATGCCGCCGTCGGATGCCGACCAGCGTTTTGATCATGCGCTGATGCGCGCTGAGCGTCAACGGTTTTCGCATGGCAGTCACCTTGGGTTAGTTTTAGTATCTGGATTCTTCAAATTGTCTGGATTAACTTATCCGTACAATTCGGCAAATCCAGATACAAGAAGTTTTTCTTTTAGTTCCGGGTGATAAATTATGCTCACAATTCGATTTTTTTCTCTTCGAGCAGGAGATCAACAAACCCGCGCTTGCCGGCACCGCCGAAATAGAACTGGCCTTTCAAATTGGCGTTTTCCGCGTCGCTGTTGTCCAAAATTCGCGGCCGTACTTCTTCATTCCAGATCGTCAACAGTGTTTCCTTTTTAGCGCTCCGCACGCAGGTCCTCACGTTCCGCAGGAAGAGATCGAAGTGCGCGCGCTCGCGCGAAAGAATTTTCTTGTCAGCAGCGTCGTCCCGGTCCAGGCGCAGATCGATATCCGCCTTGCCCGGCACACTAATTCGACAATGTGGATAAGCGCCGCCGTCGAGCGCAATATTCAAAGATCGAAACTCCGAACGCACGGCCTGCGGCTGCAGATCGCCGGTCACGGCGTCCGGTTCCCACTGCACGGCAAAATCGATCAGCAAGTCGATAAGATCGGTAACCCAGGTCCGCCGGCGATTCATATCGATCTCCTGGGAACGTCGATCAAGACTATAAGCCAAGCGCATTTTGCGCCAAATCTCGTCGCGCATGATTGGCGTCCCGGAACGGTCGATTGGCGCCTGCTCGTAATTGCGCCGCAAGGTCTCGCGAATTTTGAGATCCAGCAGCGGATTGACCTGTGCCTTTTCTTCGTAAAAAATGATCATGTGCTTCAAGAAATCAATGGCCGCGGCCTGCTGTTTGGAAAAATCGCCGTGCCCTTTCTTGCCAAGCTCGTCGATCAACCGCTGCGAAAACGGGATCGAACTGGAGATCACGAACCGCGGCACGCCCGCGCCGCTCGTGCCGCCCCGTTCAAGCCGCAATAAGCCGGATTGGGCGCGCTCCGCATAGTTTTGGACGTTGTGAATCTGATTGGCGACTTCGTTGAATAGATCCATGGGCGGGATAGCCTCGATCGTCTTTTTCTGATACGCGCCCTTAAGCTCCTCCGCAGCCGCAACGATCTTGTCATCTTCCTCGCGGTCGAGAAATTTAAAGAGCGGCTGATTGGCCACCTCTTTGGCATGGCGCTCGTTGCCGTTTTGCTGACGGAAATAATCGTAAGAGCTTTCAGCGTCCGCATCGAAACTGCCGCGCCAAACGCGAAAGATCGGCACAGTGGTGTCTTTCATCTCCTCGAAAATGCGGCCCTTCCGATCCTCCAGTTTTTTTAACATCGTCTGCACGATTTGGTGCAAAACCTTGATCTTGACCAAAGTCGGCAGAGTGATCGCGTTATCACGCAATGAAACCGAAGCCCCAGCCTCGAAATTCGCATAAAGCTCCTGCAGCGTATCGCGCATGCAAAACATCTTAAGATCGTTGAGCAAATTTTTCAGCCGATCGACCAGTGTCGCTTTCCGGCGCAGCACCAGACGGTTGGTGTGCAACATCAGATCGGCGATGAAACCGTCGGCATAGACGTTCCACTGTCCAGCTTCTTTGGGCACGTCCATCGCCGCCCACAGCGCCAGCGTCCTTTGCAGGCGCAAACGGCAGCCGTCCAGAAACAATTCGATCATGCGGAGGTTTTGCGTTTTATCCAGCTCGTCTGTCGCTTTGTTGGCCAGTTCTTCAATGATGAAATCACGCACGGACCGCAGATTGCCTCGGACAATGGCGAAATATCCGTCCAACGAGCCGCTGGTGAATTTGCCGTGCAAATAACGCTGCGGGCTGTCGATCTGTTTGGTGAGAATTTTTTCCACGTCGTCCTGCAATTCATTGATCAGCGCCGTATCGCCCATTTTCTGCTCTAAGAGTGAGTCGGCGCGCTTGAGCACGTCATCCATGAACTCGGCGGCTTTGTCGCGCGCCACCGGCTCGTTAATCTGCGTGCGCGCGCCGCCCACGTCAACGTAATGCGTCGTATTGATCCAGCGCGTACAGAGATCGATGGCCGCGTGGCAGGCGTTATATTCGCTAAGCGAATAACGCGGATGCGTGACCGCGGAGATGCCGAAGGTCGAATAGAAGCCAAAACCCTGGTTCAAACCGTCGACGAGCACGCTTGTGCGCAGGTTGCTCATGCCGAGCAAATTCACAAAAATCTGCAGCCCGACCGTGCGATAAAGGCCGTCGAGCGAGGAAATCCCGCCTTTGCTCTCATCATGGTATTCCTGCGAAACGAGATAAACGATGCCAAACGGCGGCAGGAAGCAATCGCCGCGCACCCCGTTGGGCCACAGCTCGCTGAAACTATGCGCCGGATCGCGAAAAAATTCGATTTCCTTGAGCGCACCATAGGCATTGCCATAGCCGGCCGGCATATTTTGCCCATCCGGCGGCAGCAAGAAAATTCCATACAGCGCGCCGCCGTCCTGCATGCCGGTAATTTTGCGAATCATATAGCCGATGTCGATCGCGCCCATGCCGGCGTTGGTGCCGCCGCATAATGTGCCGACGACGTAAATGACGGGGCTGGTGTCGATCCCCGTTCCGCCGGCGCGTTGCCGGATCTCATTTGGAATCTTGGCCACGGTGGCTGGGTCAACGATATCGTTGAACGCTTTTTCAATGTGGCGATAAATGTTTTCAAAATTTTTATCGGCCCAAAGCGCCAAACGGCCGCCGGGACGAACGCCGCCGGCGCCGGCATTGATCGCCGATAGTTGCGCGCCCAATCCTTCCGGAATCCAATCCAGCTCGAGATTTTTGTTGGCTTTGAGGACGTCGATCGCGGCTTGCAGTTTGGGAACGTAAGCGCGCAAAGGCGTGATGTCAGAGCCGAGGGGAGTTGGCTCGATGTCCCGCCCGCGATCTGTTTCAATGTAAAGATATCGGAAGATCGGCAACGAATTGACGCCGAGTGCCTCGTACATGTATTTTTGCACGTGCTCGACGATCTTGAGACCGCTGGTGCCGACCCCGATCACCAAAGTAGGACGCAGCATATCAATTTCTCGCAAAAAATGTGATGAGTTTCGTTTGATGTTTTGTGCAGGCGCGAGGCTTAGCGCATGGCTTTCAAGCCGGAAACCGATAACGCGCGAATCGCCCGGGAAAAATTCCAGCGCACTAAAATCCAGACGACTAACAGCGCAGTGGCGGTGGTCCAATGCGCGCTGAGGTCCACCGGATGCTCGTAGCTGCCTTTGAAATAGATGTAGCCAATGTTGAGCGTGAGAATGAAAAAGCTCGCGGCGAGCGCAAACATCCAGCCCAGGCTGCGCGATCGCAGATCTTCATCCACCACGTCGCGGGTGTTGAATTGATAAAGCGAGGTTTGCAAAATGACGACGTTGATGAAATAGGTCAGAACTAAATAAGAGATCACCAGCGCGAACGAGTGCCATAAATATTGCTCAAAACTGGCAATAATCGGCGCCACGTAAAGACTGATCAGTGTCTCCATATAAGGGATTTCTCCTTCTCCGGATTCGGTCAAATGGTGTCAGCGCGTATTTAAAAAGTGGACTTCCAAGCAACTCTTTGACCAGTCGCTATCATTCCGCCACTTTTTCATGATAGCACGATTTAAGCGACCGGTCAAATAGCTTTCTAAATACGCTTTCACGTTCTGGGCGGCTTTCTACGAAACAGTCCAGGCAACATTTGCGACGCATAGCTAATACCGATGGCCAATAAAAAAAGCGCCGCGATGGTTAACAGAATCGCTTTCCAGGGCAGCGGCGAATCGGCCACCTGAAAATTTCTCATATCCGATTTGTACGATCCCCAAGGGGTATTGCAGAGCACGTACGTTTGATATTGCCCGCTTTCGAGCTTTTGAAATAATTGCGGCTGTGGTTGTTGGCGCATGTTTTTGACTTTCCAAACGCGCCCTTCTTTTTTTCGCACCACGAAGGTATATTGAATGCTGGCGTCTGGCTGTCCCCACCATCTGGCGATGAACGGCATAAGCTTGTCACGCTCCTTCCAGTTTGCGTCTTCAAGAGGGCTGACCAGCGTCACCCGCGCGTCGCCGATGCAATTACCGCCGACCTCGTAAAGGCGCATCTTCAGACTGGGGTCGTTGTTGTACTGAAAAGTCAACCCCGCGCACCGTTGCTCGCGCTCAAACTGGCTGATGAGCGCCGATTGCTCGATCGTCAATTCGTGCTCGCGGTCTTCGATCAGATCGGAAACGATCAGGATGAGGAACGGCGCGTTCCGATTGGCGTTCCGCTGTTGTTTGAGGGTTTGCCAGGAAACCGCTTCCGCCAGCTCCAAATAAGTCCAAGGATCGCGAACCTGGGTCGGCGCCGAGGCTGCAACGTGCGAGGCCGCCTGGTTTATATCCGCAATGCTGATGGGCGGCGGCACGGTAAAATACGGCATGACGTCCGTAATCGTGCCAAAGCTCATCACCAGCAATTTATCGCCGCTGCGCAGGATGGGCGTTCGCTGCGCCCAAAACGAGTATGCCTCGGCATCCTTCGTAGGATTCAGGAGCGTCCAATTCGACGGCGTTTGGCCGGTGCGGAGCAAGTCCACGACCGCGGCCTTGCCGGGTTCAAGCCAAACCTGGCGCATACTGCGGGAGACGTCGAACAGGACGACCAGGTCTTCGCCGCGCGCCTCTCGAATCGCGCCGCTCTGCAGCGCTAAAACGAGCGCGATGGGAAACTGCCATTTAACGGGTCGCATATCAAATCTCCGTGAAAAGAATTCGGGCAAATGGTCTTTTGGATGCAAACTGGGTACGACATATATCAGAACAAAAAATACCATCATATCTATTTCTTAAAATAATTGCTTCTATAATAAGTAGGTGTATCGACGAATCCATTTCTGGAGCAGAAGGTCATTCTAATTTTAAAAGTTCATTGGAGATCACCAAAGTGAGCGTAAGCAATTGAATTGAAATAGATCGATTCGCAACACGGACAAAAACAACTCAGAAAGCTTTCGTTGGCTTGGCGATTTCGCGTATCGGCAAGGGGCAAAAGCCCGTCTTGCGCCACCAGAATTTGCTTGGCCGAAAAGCGCATCTGGCCACAGTATTGAGGATAATCTTATTGTAGTTTATAGAATTGCCCATTCTCAATGGCCAAGAGTTTTTCTAATGCCGCGTGTTTGCCTTCGAGGGTAGAAATCGCCCAAATTTCTTCAATGGGCACTTTGTTACTCACGCACAAAGCATAAAGCGTTTCGGTCAAGACTTGTGGGCTCCGGCCTAAAAGCGCCAGCAAGATATGCCGTTTATTCTTTTTCGAATGACGCATACTGGCTCACGAAGTATTGCGCTCCGGCCAGCAGACAAGAACTGCCGGCGCAAAATTCTGCTCTACGGTGATGAAAATGAAACTAGAGGGAGTTGGTCAAAAATAAAAACAAAATCAGGAAAGCAACCGTGATAACGTTTCGCAATTATTTATTGGCATACCGAAACCGATTTCCTTATGATTGAGATCACTGGAATGGCAAAAGCGTGCATTTTTTAATAATCTTAGGCACCAGGCGCTTTTATCGTTTTCTAAACCAAAAATTTTTGCAAGCCGATACAGGAAGGGAACCAATAGCGAACCGAACTATTGGTGTATTCATATTATATCAGCGCAAAGAAAAAAGCAAGGAAAATTTTATAAATATTTTTTGTCTGTAAATATTTTTTGTCGTTGTTTGTGTGTAGAAGCCGCAATAAACTCAATTATTTTTGTAGCAAAATTTTAAATGAATATACTTGCTTCCACGACCCTATTGAATCTTGATTCGGAGAAAGTATTGTTTGAATTTTATGATTTCTATACCATTAAGATTAACGCCGAATTGACGCAGTTAATAATAACCGAGAGAATGAAAATAATAATTTACATAGAAAGACCGTTGGTTGGGCATAGCCGACGGTCGGAAGGGGTCCCATTTAAAAGGTGAATTGGCAAAAACTTAAATTTCTAAGGAAATGTGGGTCAAAACAGGGGTTCAGAGTCCATTTAAATGGTGCGAAAATGGATAGGTTGCTTTAATTTATTAAGTAAAATGGAAAAAATACCGATAAATGGTTTCCATTAAAATGGTAGGGAAAAAGGCTGGGTGGTTAATAATGGTGTACAAATATACAGTATATTGAAATAGAGTAGGGATCACACGAGAAGGCACTACCTTGGGGAAATGCGTCTGCTTTCCATTACATACACTATATAGACGCAAGGGGTTGTCCGGCTGGCTGGCACTTCCTGCAAATCGAGGCGTTGACAAATTCCGGAGTTTCCCCCATCCACAAAGCCGAGGCCAGAAGTTTGGATGCTAGAATCTAAGAATGTGTTTGGAAAATCACTGACCGGTCACTTTTACTCACAAAATGGTCTACCAGGTTGCTGAAAAAGTCGACTTTTATTCCAAATCACGAATTCTGAACAATCATGCTAATCGTGCGCTGATATTTTTCCAGTAACGCACGCGGATTGTTGTAGAGAAGCTGAATGTCTTCTTCGTTTTTGCTCGCCATGTTGAAGGACGCTAGCGGTTATAAACGATTTTAATTTTACGTTTCTCAATTTATGCTGGCGAGAGGCAAAAAAGTAATTGCATTTTGCTAACGCAATTCGGGAAATTCTATTTTGACCGTTGGCAACAGCGTGCGAATTCTCTTGCGCTCGGCTTCGGAAAACTGGTTCGGCGTATTCCCCTCGTCGGCGAGATCATTTCCAATATTGAGCCAGCTCAATTGTTTAAGCTGGCCGATTTCCGCCGGAAGCGTTTTGACTGCTCGTTCGCTTATTTTAAACAACCAATTTTGAATTATCCACTCGCTTGT
>CAYUVM010000008.1:0-27380 GCA_964447935.1 uncultured Cytophagia bacterium
ACTGCTTTTTCGCTGTTGGGCTTTTTTATTATTTTCCATTTGCCTGCGGACATCGAACCTTCGACTTCGGACCGTCAGTGCAATGTAAAGTTGATCATAATTCCTTTGGTATTTCCGGTGAGGGGATCCGGCAAATCGGTAAAATCGTTGTCCTCATCGCCAATGCGTTGCTTCGTGTAATCAAAATCCTTCCAGAAAACTTCGGCGCCAACTGAGAGAAACCGCGCGAGACGATACTCGGCGCCCAGCGCCCAATTTACTCCGCCGCCGTTTAACACCGTGCTCAGCCCGTCTTCCGTGCCGAGAAAATTAGTGCCCAGCCCCAGCTTGCCATAAGGCCGAAATTTTTCGTGCGGCCGAAATTTGTATTGCATGCTGAGTTGAATGCCGACCAAATCATTTTCCCGGCTCGGATCCAGCTCCTGCTGATGTTTGCTGACATCGGCGCCCAGCCACAACGTAATGTGCTGTGAAACGCCGTAACCAAGACTCAAGGAAGCGGCTTCGCCTTTTTCCAGGTTTCGATCTTTGGCCACATCCTGCGAACCGAGACCGAGATTGAGTTTCAAACCAATGTTAGAATTTCTGTCGTTAGCCCGAGCGGGCAGCGTCGCGCCCATGTTGACCGTCAACAACGCCGCTACTGTTAAAATAAACTTGCGATTTTTCATTACCTGTGCTCCTTTATAATAATGCACTCAATTCAACTTTGGCAACTGCCTTAATTTATACAAAAGCCATACCAACCGGCTGTTGGCTCATAAAAGCTTGAAATTAAAGCGTGACAAACAAGTGGGTGCAAGGCAAAATTGTGATAAATACACACGGTGTTGCATTTTCACCACAGTCTGCGGGTCTTTCCGAACCATTAAAAAATTGCAATGATTTCAGTAAAAAATTGTTTATCTTTAGTTCAGAATATTTTAAATTGCCGGAGTTAATATAGCATTCATTCACCTGATCGGAGCGAGGTATGAAACGGATTGCGCGCAGTACATTTTTGTTTGTCATGGTTTATCTGTTAAATTCGGCGCCGGCGCAGGAAAACATTTTGCGTTCCGGCCCGATGGTCGGTTATGGCGAACAAACCGAAGTGATGCTCTGGCTGCAAACCACGCGTCCCGCCGCGGCGCAATTGCGTTACTGGCCGCTTGAGGAACCGGCGCAATCGCGCTTGAGCGCCCTCATTCCCACCACTGCCGCCGGAAACCTTATCGCGCGCTTCCAGTTAACCGGACTGCGCCCCGGCACAAAATTCAATTATGAACTTTATCTCGACGGTGTGCTGACGCCACGGCCGTATCGACTGGCGTTTCAAACGCAGCCGCACTGGCAATGGCGCACCGATCCGCCGGCGTTCACCGTGGCGTTTGGCTCCTGCGCCTATATAAACGAAACTGTAACTGATCGGCCCGGCAAACCGTATGGCAGCGAGTACGAAAATTTTACTGCCCTTGCGGCGCAACAGCCGGATTTGATGTTGTGGCTCGGGGATAACACCTATTACCGTGAACCGGATTGGTATTCGGAAACCGGCATGCGCCATCGTTATGCGCACACCCGCGCGTTACCCGAGTTGCAAGCGTTGCTCGGCGCGACGCACAACTATGCGATTTGGGACGACCACGATTACGGCCCCAACGACGCCGACCGTTCATATCGCATGAAGCAAACCGCGTTACAAATTTTCAAAGATTATTGGGCCAATCCGAGTTATGGCGTCGAAGGCGCGCCCGGTGTTTTTATGCGCTTCGAGTGGGGCGATATTGAATTTTTCATGCTGGATGATCGCTACCATCGCTCACCGAATAACATGCTGGATGCCGCCGATAAAGCCATGTTCGGCGTGGCGCAAATGCAGTGGTTGATGGAATCACTGGTCAACAGCCGTGCGCCGTTCAAAATCGTTGCTAGTGGCAACCAGATGCTGAATCCGCAGAACAATTACGAAGCATTTACCGCTTACCCCCGCGAACAGCAGCGTTTCCTGCAATGGCTGCAAACGCAGAAAGTTCCCGGCGTCATTTTTCTTTCCGGCGACATTCATCAGGTCGAGTTGATCAAAATCGCCCCGAAGGATTTTTATCCGTTGTATGATTTTACCAGTTCGTCGCTGACCGCCGGATTAAATGACAGAAATGTGGCTAACCCCGCACGCGTGCCGGGAACGCTGGTCAACGACAAACATAGCTTTGGCCTGTTGCGGTTCGCCGGCCCGCGCACCGAACGGCGCGTGACGTTGGAATGTTATGATAAAGACGGGACGAAACGCTGGCAACATGAAATTGCTGCAAAGGACTTGCGACCGCCGGAGGTGAAAAAGAAGTGATTTAGAGTTTGCAATACGTAGCTACGGAATCGATATAGCACTCAATATCGATCTTTGGCAAAGATTTCGTGCATAAGCAGCAAATCTTCGAAATAATTCAAAATCTTTGAGCCAGTTAAATTTTATGATGAAATTAACTTTTTGCTATAGCCTTTTTGGGTAGAGTGCAATAAGTGCGACGCCCTATTAAAGCTAGTTTATGTCGAACTATTTTGAGAACAATTTTGAGAATAATACTTGACTTTTCAATATTTTGTCATTATATTGTCTTCATAAGCTAGGGCAGGGCGTATTTTGCCGAGCCCTAGCGGAAAAATAGTTTTCCTTATTTCTTGTGAATGAACTATATCGCAAGAAGTAAGATGATTTTAGCGATAAACTCGGCTATTAAGCCTATAATTATCGCCCAAAAGACATCTTTTAATATGATGTCTTCTTTTCCATTTAAAATGGTTTTTGCGATAAGTTCGGCTACTAGGCCTACAATTATCGCCATGGTCACATCATTCATGATGTAATCCTTTCTAAGTTATTGTAGAATGGAAGATTGATGTTAAGTTTTTATTTTTTGATTGAGAGATTTAAACAGAAAAACAAAAACTTATAAATAGTTTTCCAAACTACAGGGTGAAAAAATTGTAGGTGATTTTTTTAGAAGCCCATCTGACTCCTTATCAGATGGGCTTTTTTGTTCACCTCTTATTTTTTAAAAACTACGAAATCTAATAGAGAAAAGCAAGCACAATTTGCGAGATGATCGTATGTTCGACCGAATTACTTTTGACAAAAATATCATGGCAGGACGTGCGTGCATTCGAGGTATGCGAATACTCGTTTCGCTCATCGTAAACTTAGTGGCAAACGGAATGTCTGAAGAAGAGATTCTCTCCGAGTATCCAGACCTTGAGCCGGAAGACATCAACCAAGCGCTTAAGTATGCCGCTTGGTTAACGAATGAAGAAGTGCATGATTTTGTTCTGGCGCCAGCATGAGATTTTTAGGAGACATGGGGATTGCCAGCAGCACGATGAGATGGCTCAAAACTCAAGGTCATGATGCCAAGCACCTGCGAGATGAGGGACTGCAACGACTTCCCGATGATGAAATTTTTGCCAAAGCCGAAACAGAAGAACGTATTGTGCTGACGTGTGATCTTGGCTTTGGTGACATTGCGGTCGCTGCTGGCAAAGCTCTTCCGAGCGTCATCATCTTTAGACTACAAGATGAACGGCCAGCAAATGTGAATCGGCGTCTTGAAGTGATTTTGCGTGAAGCCGCCACAGAGTTGAAAGATGGCGCCATCATCTCTGTAGATGAATATCGCTATCGAGTTCGAAGATTGCTTATTCATCCTTAAATTCTATCTTCCAAAGCCTCCGGCCGTATTTGCCCCTTTGTTGACCAATAAGCTTTTGTTCCGAATGAAATCTGCGGCAGTTTATCTTTGCGAATTATTTTTTAAAAATAATTCTTGACATTAACACCGCAGTTGTTTAAATTGCCATCCAACTAAAAAAGGCTCTGATGAATATGCAAAGCAATTCCACCGTTCGATTTAATTTTTGGGGTTATTGGTATTGGCGCCAACGCGCCCATGGTGGAAACTGCCCATATTCGACGCCGCAAAGGTAATTCTTCTGCAATATTTTGAGCACGTCAAATTAACCCCACCATGGTAAACACCAGGTGGGGTTTTTTATTTTTAGGCCGTTATGAAAATATCAACATCCTTTGACGAGTTTTCCCGTCTTGCCCAACAGGGCAATGTCGTGCCGATCAGCCTATCCATACTGGCGGATACATTTACCCCGGTTTCAGTTTTTTTGCAATTGGCGGCCGCGCAACGCCACGCCTTTCTTTTGGAAAGCATCGAGGGTGGGGAGAAAATCGCGCGCTATTCTTTCCTCGGCGTAGCGCCGCGGCTCCTCGTGCGGTATCAGCAAGCCGGCGCGAAATTGCAGTTTGAAAAAACTGATCCGGCGTTTTCGTTTATTGATGCCGAAACCGCGCCAACAGATATTTTCACTTGCCTGCAAACCGCGCACAAAAAATTTCATTCGGTGCCGGTGAGTGGCTTGCCGCGTTTCACCGGCGGGTTCGTCGGCTATTTCGGCTACAACACCGTGCGAGATCTGGAACAACTGCCGCCGCAAAAATCTCCCACCGCGGCTTTGCCTTTTCCCGATGCCGAATTTGGCTTATATGACACGGTCGTCGCTTTTGATCATGTCCGCCAGCAAATTTTGCTGATCACCAACGTTTTTCTCGAAGAAGGTGAATTGAATTTGCGGCGACGTTACGAAGAAGCCGTCGAACGATTGGAAAAAATGCGCCGGCAAATTTCTGCGCCATTGGAATTGCCGGCAACGCCCTCGGCGGCATCTACCAAATGGCCCGAGCCGCTCTCCAACTTTCCGCGTCAAAAATTTCTCGCTGCGGTTGCCGGTGCGAAAGAGCATATAGCGGCCGGCGATATTTTTCAGGCCGTACTCTCACAGCGTTTTTCCTGCACGCTTTCGGTTCCGCCTTTTCAAACCTATCGCGCGTTGCGCCGCATCAATCCCTCGCCCTACTTATATTTTCTGCAGCACGAGGAAAACTGTTTGATCGGCTCTTCACCGGAAGCGCTGTTGCGTGTGGAAAATCGCGTTGCCGAAGTGCGGCCCATTGCCGGGACGCGCCGCCGTGGCGCCGATGCGACTGAAGATCAACATCTGGAAGAAGAGCTGCGCACGGACGCCAAAGAGCGCGCCGAGCATCTCATGCTCGTCGATCTTGGCCGCAACGACCTCGGCCGCGTCTGTCAATTCAGCAGCGTCGAAGCCAACGAGCTGATGCAGGTCGAACGTTATTCGCACGTCATGCACTTGGTCTCCAACGTGCGCGGAAAATTGCGTCCCGAATTTGATGCGATTGATGCCCTGCGCGCCTGCTTTCCAGCCGGCACCGTGACCGGCGCGCCGAAAATTCGCGCGATGGAAATCATTGACGAATTGGAACCGGAGCCGCGCGGCCCGTATGCCGGCGCCGTCGGCTATCTCGATTTCTCCGGCAATCTCGACACCTGCATCACCATTCGCACGATTTGGACGCAGGGTCAACAAGCTTTCTTTCAAGCCGGCGCCGGCATCGTCACAGATTCCGATCCCGGCAAAGAATTTCAAGAAACGATAGAAAAATCCCGCGCCGTGTGGAATGCAATCGATCTCGCCGAACGCGGACTGGAAGCTTGAGGCTGGTTGGTTTACTGATAACTGCACACTGATAACTAAAAATGATTCTCATCATCGACAACTTCGACTCTTTCACTTACAACCTCGTGCAATATTTCGGCGAGTTAGGCGCGGCATTGAAAATTTTTCGCAACAACGCAATTACAGTCGAGCAGATTGTGGAGATGAATCCAACCGGCATCGTGATTTCTCCCGGCCCCGGTCGTCCCGAAGATGCCGGCATCACCATGGCGGCGATTCAATACTGTGCCGGAAAAATTCCGTTGCTCGGCGTTTGCCTCGGCCATCAAGCCATCGGCGCCGCGTTTGGTGGCCAGGTCGTGCGTGCGCCGGAATTGATGCACGGCAAAACTTCGGCAATTCAGCATGACGGCAAAACATTGTTTCGTGGCATCGAAAATCCTTTCACTGCGACACGTTATCACTCGCTAATCATCGCCGAGGAATCGCTGCCCTCCTGCCTCGAAGTGACGGCGCGCAGCGAAAGCGGATTGATTATGGGTGTGCGTCACCGCGAATTTTTAGTTGAGGGTGTGCAGTTTCATCCGGAGTCGATCTTGACAACCGCCGGAAAAAAAATACTGCAAAACTTTTTGCAACTCACTTCGTGCTCAAAAAATGGCGCCACAACCGAGGTTGCCGCGCCATTATCTCCCGTTGCTTCACACAACACAAAATCGGAAAAGCATAAACTGCAGCACTTCATTTCGCAAGTGATTAGCGGCACCGATCTTGACCGCCGTCAAGCCTACGAAGCGATGCACGAAATCATGAACGGATCAGCAACACCCGCGCAGATTGCCGCCTTTCTCGTGGCCATGCGCATGAAGGGCGAACAGCCCGCAGAAGTCACCGGTTTGGCGCAAGCGATGCGCGAGCGTGCGACGCCGGTGACAACGCACAAACCGAATCCGATTGACATGTGTGGCACCGGCGGTGATAGCAAAGGCACGTTCAATATTTCGACGGTCGCCGCCTTTGTCGCTGCCGGCGGCGGCGTTGCAGTTGCCAAACACGGTAATCGTTCCGTGTCCAGCCAATGCGGCAGTGCTGATGTTTTAGAAGCACTCGGCATCAATATCAATCTTTCCGCAGCGCAGATGAATCACTGTCTTGATGACGTCGGCATCGCGTTTTTGTTTGCACCGACTTTGCACAGCGCCACCAAACATGCGGTCGGACCTCGTAAAGAAATCGGTACACGCACTGTTTTCAATATTCTCGGCCCGCTGACTAATCCCGCCGGTGTCAAACGGCAGTTGTTAGGCGTTTATAATCGCAGGCTCGCTCCACTTATGGCGCAAGTTTTGGCCGAACTCGGAACCGAACATGCGCTGGTCGTTCACAGTGATGATGGTCTCGATGAAATTTCGGTGCATGGCCCAACGTTGGTGCTCGAAATTAATGCGGGCAAAATTTCTGAAAAAGTGTTCACGCCGGATGATTTCGGTTTCTC
The DNA here is from genome assembly GCA_964447935.1 of uncultured Cytophagia bacterium. Lineage (GTDB taxonomy): Bacteria > Zhuqueibacterota > Zhuqueibacteria > Zhuqueibacterales > Zhuqueibacteraceae > Zhuqueibacter. The sequence goes on from CAYUVM010000008.1 coordinate 7,019, forward strand.
CCCTTCTATTCAGAACAACCTCGCCGGCGGCAATGCAGAACAGAATGCCCAGATTGCATTAAGCATATTAAGCGGCGAAACCGGTGCCAAACGCGATATCGTGCTGGCAAATGCAGCCTGCGGCATTTTTGTCGCTGGACTTGCCAAAACGATTTCAGATGGCCTCGTGATGGCCAAGCAAAGTCTTGATTCCGGTGCGGCATTAGCAAAACTCGAAGCGCTGCGAAAGTTGAGCAATAATTTTAAAAATTGAGTAAAGTACTGCAAAAAGAGACACTGTCATTGCGAGTCCCGCGTTTCTTAGCGGGACGAAGCAATCTCTTAGGTTTACAAAGATCGCTTCGCTGAAAAACGCTCGCGATGACTGTTTCTTATCTTTCAGATCTCTGCTAAATTACAAACTTATTCGGATCGAAAAAATGCAAATCACGAACGCCGAATCTTTTCTCGCACGTATCGTTTCACATAAACGCGACGAGTTAACCCATGCGCAAAAGAAATTGCCGCTGCAAGCTCTTCTGCAAATGACTCAAGCGCAACCCGTGCCGCGCGATTTTCGCGCTGCTTTGAACGGCGGCAAAAATCTCGCTATAATTGCTGAAATGAAAAAAACTTCGCCGTCGGCCGGCGTGTTGCGCGAGGATTTCAATCCCGCTGTGCTGGCGAAAAGTTATGCTACAAATGGTGCGGCCGCGCTGTCAATTTTAACCGATGAAAAATTTTTTGACGGAGATCTGGAGAATCTGCAAAAAGCGCAAGCCGTTTGCGCATTGCCGATTTTACGCAAAGATTTCATCCTGCATCCCTATCAAATTTGGGAAGGCCGGGCGTTTGGCGCCGATGCAATTTTGCTCATCGTGGCCATACTTGATCGCAGCCAACTGTTCGAGCTGCTGCTCGTTGCCGCCGAAGCCGGCATGCAAGCTTTAGTGGAAGTACACAACGAGGCCGAACTCGATCGCGCTTTGCTGGCAGGCGCCAATCTCATCGGCATCAATAATCGCGATCTGCGAACTTTCGAGGTGAGCTTGGAAACCACGGCACGGCTTGTCAAATTAATTCCGCCATCGTGCGTTCGCGTTGCGGAGTCCGGCATTAAATCACGGCGTGACGTGGAACGCATGGCCGCTTGCGGCGTCGATGCTATTCTCGTCGGCAGTCATCTGATGCGGCAAGCCGATCCCGGCCAAGCCTTGGTGGAATTAACCGGAGTGCCGCGGCGATGATTCCGGCAAAAATTTGCGGCATCACTCGCGTTGAAGATGCGCTGCTCGCTGTCGAATTGGGCGCGTCAGCGATTGGGTTTGTGTTTTATCCAAAGAGCTCGCGCTATATTGACGCAAGCGCCGCCGGCCGCATTAGTGCGCAATTGCCTTTACACGTCGCGCGCGTCGGCGTATTTGTCAATTCCGATTTGGAATTTTTATCGTTTACCGCAAAATGCGCGTGTCTCACGCACCTTCAATTGCACGGTGAAGAAAGCGCCACGCTTTGCGAATCTGCACCGTTGCCGGTGATCAAAACTGTGCGCAACGCCACTGAATTGGAAAAATATGTGCGTGCGCCCGTCGCGGCCTTTTTAGTTGACAGTAAAACGCCGACGCAATTCGGCGGCACGGGACAAGCCGCCGATTGGAATTTTTGCGGGAAAGTGCGAGACCGCGCACCGGTGATTCTCGCCGGCGGGCTTTCAGCGCAGAATATTGCGACGGCGATTGAGCTGGCCTCACCCGATGCGGTCGATCTCTCCAGCTCGGTTGAATCTTCACCCGGCATCAAAGATCATCAAAAGCTGCGAAAGTTTTTTGCAGCATTACAAAAAATCGAGATCCGTGAAGCCCGATTTGCGCTCGGCGATTTTTCTAATTTGGCAAAATCTCACAGCGCCAGCCGGACTTCGCCCTTCGGAGTTTGACAAATGGATTATTCTCTCTATCCTGATCGTGACGGCAAATTCAAACTGCCGAATCAAGAGATCGCTTTTGGCGGACGCTACGTTCCGGAAGTTTTGATGCCCGCACTGGAAGAACTTGCGCAAGCTTACAACGATATACGCGATGATAAAATTTTTCAGAATATGCTGAATGAAGCTTTGTGTCAGTACGCCGGACGGCCGACGCCACTGACCTTTGCGCCGCGTCTTTCCGAACAAATCGGCGCGAAGATTTTTTTGAAGCGCGAAGATTTAGCGCACACGGGCGCCCACAAAATCAACAATGCGCTCGGGCAAATTTTATTGGCAAAAAGAATGGGGAAGCGCCGGATTATTGCCGAAACCGGCGCGGGGCAACACGGCGTGGCCACGGCGACGGTTGGCGCGCGCTATGGTTTGCCGTGCACGATCTACATGGGCGAAGCAGACATGCAGCGCCAGCGTTTGAATGTCTTTCGCATGCAATTGCTCGGCGCGGAAGTCGTTGCCGTGAAAAGCGGCAGCCGCACATTGAAAGACGCGATCAACGAAACCATTCGCGATTGGGTGACCAATGTGCGCGACACGTTTTATCTCATCGGCTCGGTAGTCGGGCCGCATCCATATCCGATGATCGTGCGCGATTTTCAAAGCGTCATCGGCAGGGAAACGCGTGAGCAAATTCTTTCTCGCGCGGGGAAATTGCCGGATCGTGTCGTCGCCTGCGTCGGCGGCGGCAGCAATGCCATCGGCATGTTTCATCCTTTTCTGAATGACCCGGGTGTGCAATTACATGGCATCGAAGCCGCCGGCGGCGGTCTCGAGACGGGACAACATGCCGCCACGCTTTCACGCGGGCGCGTTGGCGTTTTGCACGGCGCGATGAGTTACCTTTTGCAAAATGACGACGGCCAAGTTCAGGAAGCGCATTCGATCTCGGCGGGATTGGATTATCCCGGCGTCGGCCCGGAACACAGTTTTCTCAAAGACCTTGGCCGAGTGCAATATGACTCTGTAACCGACTACGAAGCATTGGTCGCGTTTGAAAACCTCGCCAAGCTCGAGGGCATCATCCCGGCGCTGGAAAGCTCGCACGCGCTGGCATATTTGCAAAAGTTGAAAAACTTTGTTACCATGAATGAGGTGATTATCGTTTGTCTTTCGGGGAGGGGAGATAAAGATGTCGAAGCCGTGCAAACTCATCTGCATTTTTAAAGCTCAAAATGACTATATGCAGTTTTCTCTACAAAATTATTTACTAAAAAAACGAGAGCAGAACCAAAAACTCCTCTCGCTCTTTTTAACCGCCGGCTTTCCACAGATCGACGCGACTGTGCCATTGCTCAAACTGCTCGACGAGTCCGGCGCCGATCTGATCGAGCTTGGCATTCCCTTTTCCGATCCGCTGGCGGATGGCCCGACGATTCAACGCACGTCACAGATTGCTTTGCAAAACGGCGTTACCTTGAAAAAAGTTTTGGAGATGGCAGCAGCGGTGAAATCAAAATTGCAGCCGCCGCTCATTTTGATGGGTTACTATAATCCGATTCTCCAATTCGGGCCGGAAGCATTTGCACAAGCCGCGGCAAAGGCTGGTGTGCAAGGTTTGATCATTCCAGATTTGCCGCCGGAAGAAAGTCTGGCGCTGCGAGAGTTCTCTGGACAACTCGGCATCAGTTTGATTTATCTCGTTTCGCCCAACACCTCGCTTCAACGCCTGCAATTGATCGATGCATTGACGACGAGTTTTATCTATGCGACGTCGATCACCGGCGTGACCGGGGCGCACGCCAACGTCGTTGATTCTGCGCGTGAATTTTTACAAAACCTGCGGTCACAAGTCCGTCATCCCGTTCTCGTCGGCTTTGGCGTATCGAACGCGATGGAAGTGCGGACACTTGCGGAATTTTGCGACGGCGTTATCGTCGGCAGTGCGTTGCTCACGAAAATTGAAAAAAATGGTTTAACAGATGACGGCGTCAAAAAGACGAGTGCGTTTCTTGGCGAATTACGGGAAGGCCTAAATGGATAAAGCCATGGACATTGATGATTGGCGTATGCGCATTGACGAAGTCGATTTGAAAATTCTCGACCTGCTCAATGAGCGTGCAAACTACAGCCTTGAAATTGGCGAGATCAAACAACGCCTGCATCTTCCCATTTATGTGCCGGAACGTGAAAAACAGATTTATGCTAGATTGGAACAAATCAACAGCGGCCCCTTATCCAATGCGGCGGTGCGCCGTCTCTTCGAGCGCATCATCGATGAGTCGCGGCGTTTGGAATCGGAACACGCTGCCGCGGCGCATAATTTATAACCCACGGCGTTAATCGCAAAGTATCGAAAGGAGCAATAAATCAATGGTGGTTGTCATGAATGAAAACGCAACAGAAGAACAGATTCAGACCGTCATTTCCAAATTAGTTGAATTAAAATTCGACGTGCATCGTTCGACCGGCGTCAATCAAACCGTGCTCGGTGCGCTCGGTGACAAACGCGGCGTTGATGCGCGCAATTTTGAATTGCTGGCCGGCGTGCATGAGGTTTTGCGCATTACGACACCTTACAAACTCGCCAGCCGGACGTTCCATCCGGAAGACACCATCATCAAGATTCGTGACGTGGTGATCGGCGGCGCTACGGTCGTGGTAATGGCGGGGCCGTGTTCGGTGGAAACGCCAGAGCAAATCGAAATCATCGCCGCCAAAGTTAAAAACGCCGGCGCCAAAATTCTGCGCGGTGGCGCGTTTAAACCGCGCTCCTCGCCATATTCATTTCAAGGCCTCGGCGAAACCGGACTGCAAATGCTCAGACGGGCCGCGGATAAAGAAGGCTTACTCGCCGTTTCGGAAGTCATGGAAGTTGCGCAAGTACCGCTTGTCGCCGAGTACGTTGACATTCTGCAAGTCGGCGCGCGCAACATGCAAAACTTCAATCTCCTGCGCGAGCTGGGGAAAATTCGCAAGCCAATTTTGTTGAAACGCGGTATGGCCGCTACTATCGAGGAGTTGCTGATGGCAGCGGAATATCTTATGGCCGGCGGCAATTATCAAGTGATTCTGTGCGAGCGCGGCATTCGTACTTTTGAAAACTCCACGCGCAATACGTTCGACATCTCCGCCATTCCAGTAGTAAAAAAACTCAGCCATTTGCCGATTATCGCCGATCCGAGCCATGGCACCGGGCTGCGCGATAAAGTCATTCCGATGGCGCGCGCGGCCGTGGCTGCCGGCGCCGATGGCCTGTTGATCGAGGTGCATCACGACCCCGACAATGCCCTTTCTGACGGCGCACAATCGCTTTTTCCGGATTCGTTCGCCAGATTGATGGAAGAACTGGCAATGATTGCGAAAGTGATTGGGAGAAAGTTGTAGGCTGGTCGCTTGCGGCTGGATCGCTGGATTATAATATTGGTCTCTGAAAGCTGATTACTGGCAACCGCTTACTTTTTAAAACGATGAACATACCGTTTCAACGCATTGCTGTTATCGGGCTTGGATTGATTGGTGGTTCGCTGGTGAAAAGTTTTCGACGTAGCGCCCCGGAATGCAAACTCGTCGGCGTTGATTCGCGCGATGTTCTTGTCGCTGCACGCGAATATCTTAATGAAGCACACGCACCGGAGAATCTGGCGGCCGTGGTGCACGATGCCGATCTTGTTTTTCTGGCGACGCCCATCAATACAATTTTGCAGCAGCTTCCCGAAGTCGCCCACTCAATCGGTAGCGGCGCCGTCGTGACGGATGTCGGCAGCACGAAAAGCTTGATCATTGCCGAAGCACAAAAACATTTTACCGGCGAGCGTTTTTTTATCGGCGGCCATCCGCTGGCCGGCCGCGAGAAAGGCGGTTGGGAAAATGCGCGCGCCGATTTGTTTGAAAAGGCGGCGTATGTGCTTACCCCGCAGTCAAATTTTCCGACGCATTTATTCGAGGCTTTAACGCAATTACTGCAAACCCTCGGCGCGCGCGTGATCAAGCTCGATCCGGTGGCACATGATCGCCTCGTCGCCGACATTAGCCATTTGCCGCAACTGCTGGCGGTGGCGTTGATGAATTTTGCCGCGCGCGAAAATGCGCCGGCGGAATTGTTGTTGCAACTGGCCGGCAGCGGCTTTCGCGATATGACCCGTCTCGCTGCAAGTCCGTTTGCAATTTGGAAAGATATTCTGGACAGCAATCCTCAGCATATTCGGCAGAGTTTGAATGAATTTATTTTAATGCTCCAGAATTATGTTCGTGATATCGATCACGCCGATCTCGAAGCACATTTTCGACAAGCCAATCAGCTTCGTGAAAATCTCGCGGCGCGGCGGTGAACGCGAGCACGGGCTTGCACTTTTGCCATGAAGCTGTTATATTCGTTTTATGAAACCGCCCACACTTTTTGAAACCTCGCGCCTGCACTTACGCCCGCCAACACTGGATGATGCCGCGACTATTTTCAGTCAATATGCGCAAGATACGGAGGTGACGAAATACATGACGTGGCAGCCACACGCCGATATGCAAACGACGCGCGCGTTCCTTGAGCGTTGTCTTAATGTTTGGAAAAATGAAACGGCATTTCCGTGGGCGATCACGCGAAAAGACGATGGACAACTCATGGGGATGGTTGAACTGTGCAACAAAGAATTTAAAGCGGAAATCGGTTATGTATTGGCGCGGAAATATTGGGGTCAGGGCTTTGTGCCAGAAGCGGCGAACGCCGTTGTCGAATGGGCGCTGGCGCAGCCGGAGATTTACCGCGTGTGGGCCGTTTGTGCTGTTGACAATTTGGCCTCGGCCCGGGTGTTGGAAAAAATTGGCCTGCAGCGCGAGGGATTGTTGCGCCGGTATATTCTCCATCCCAATATCAGTGAGGCGCCACGGGATTGCTGGTGTTATGCGAAAGTGAAATAAACCGCTATGTTGCAAAAACTGTTTGTAGGAAAAATTAATTTGTTTATCTTCACAAGTGCACAGGTTGAAACCAAACGGATTTAAAGGCAATTGATCACAGATGATTCTCGTAAATCCAAACATTCAATGCCTGAAGGCACTACTACGAACGATGTGTGGAGACCTAAATCATGATTCCTTCACTTCGCGAGCAATATAACGCGCAATTTACCGAAGAAAAATATCAAGAGTTTTTGCGGGCGCTCGACGCGGCGGTCGGTGCGAAAATCGATTTTCGGGTGGCGGAAACGCCGGTGTTTCTGCCGAAGGATTTATTGCTGGAAATGCAGCAATCCGCGATGGAAATCATCGCCCAGCTCGACACGCCGGAATATCGCCACGAGTCGGAGCGCGCGGTGCCGGCGCTGTATCGCGTGCCCAACGACGAACCGCATCCGTTGTTTGTGCAGGTCGATTTCGCCATTACCCGCGACGCGGACGGCAAGCTCTCGCCGCAGCTCATTGAATTGCAGGGCTTCCCCTCGCTTTATGGTTTTCAAATCGTTCTCACACAAACTTTTCGGAAAGCCTTCAATCTAACCTCTTTACAATATCTGTTGAATGGCCTAACCGTCGATCGTTATGTGGCGCTGCTGCAACGGGCGCTGCTCAACAAGCACGATCCGGACAATGTTATACTCATGGAAATTCAGCCGGAGAAGCAAAAGACGGCGTGCGATTTTTATTGCACGAAAAGATTCACCGGCGTGAAAGCCGTTTGCATCACCACGATCAAAAAACGCGGGAAAAAATTGTTTTATCAAAAAAACGGCAAGGAGGTTCCGATTCACCGCATTTACAATCGCGTCATCGTCGATGAGTTCATCAAAAAAGACATCGTCATTGATTTTGATTTTCGCGAAGAGCTTGACGTGGAATGGGCCGGCCATCCGAACTGGTATTTTCGCATGAGCAAATTTTCCCTGCCATTTCTGCAGCATCGCCACGTGCCGCGCGCGTATTTTTTAAATAAATTAGAGCGTTATCCGGAAAATTTGGAGAACTACGTTTTGAAGCCGCTGTTCTCGTTTGCGGGCAGCGGCGTTAAGATTGATGTTACTGCGGCTGATCTCGATGCCGTGCCGCTGGAAGATCGCGCCTTTCATCTGCTGCAGGAAAAAATCGAATATGGCCCCGTCATTAAAACGCCGGACGCTGCGAGCAAAGTGGAAGTGCGCATGATGCTACTCTGGCTCGATCAACCGCAGGTCGTCACTACGCTGGCACGGCTCAGCCAAGGAAAAATGCTCGGCGTGGATTTCAACAAAAATAAAACATGGGTTGGGGCGTCGTGTTGTTTATTTGAGCCGTGAAACGGAAATTTATCCACGTGTTGGCCGCGTATTTTACTGCGTTAGAAACAGTAAGTCAAATTACAAATGAGAAGAACTGTCGAAATTCTTGAATCCACTATTAACAGGATTTGTGCTTCATCCTATCCATACGAATGGGATGAAAATCACATTACCTTTTCTTTGATGAAAGAGCTTAGATCAATATTCGGCAATAGAGTTATTCAATTTAATACTTGGTCGAAAATCGTAAATTGGAAGTCCTTCAAGAATCGAGGCATAACAGAAACCGAGTACGGCGACATTTCCCTAATTGTAAATGTCCAGTTTTCGTCCGGTGAAGTTTTGAAGGGAGTTGTAAATATTGAGGCCAAAAGGGATTACGACTCAAGCAGTTTTGAAGCACTTAAGGCGGAGCAGCTTGATAGAATTCACAAAAATGCCCCCTATTCGCATTTAATCCTATATACACATGAACCTCAGAAACTTCAACTGAAGTTTCCTGATGAATCAACTTGGAAAAGCAATATGTGGATTTCACCAATTAATACTGCCAAGCAATTAATTCAGCAAACTACTACAAATGAGAATTGGAAAGTCCTAAGAACTTCCTTTCCATTCACTATGTTCTTGACGTCGAGAATATTCTGGGGATTCGATTTAGATTTTAGAGATGACTTATACAAAGATATTGCGGACGGATTAAATAAAATAGTACGACCCGATTACTTGGGTATAGTAAACGTCTATTATCAAAATCAAAATCCAATACCTACAAATATATCTCCGGACTGGGAAGAAATATAATGCAGTTTCTCTGATGATTTCATGAATTGATTGTGATTGGATTTCGTTTCACAATCAAGTAGGCAATACAAACTAATTCTTGGCAAAGGTGTTTCTAACACAGCATATGGTACGGATTTGGCGAGCCGTGCATAAAATTCAGTTCCGTTGTAGCTTTAACGTCTCGTCTTCGATCAACGTGAGTGTAAGCTCGCCGAACCGCACATGCTGGTGTTATGCGAGATAAGACTTGCACCGGGCATGAAGAATCACGCACAGATAGATCAAGCCGGCACTAACGATATTTGCCGCAATGGCAATCATCGGCGAATGAAAAATATATTCACGCAGGCGCGTATAAAATTCCGGGTTGTGCTGCAAGCTGATTTTGAATGAAAAGAACAGCGAAATCACGCCCACCAGAAAAATCCAGAGCACGATATTAGTTGCCCAACGATGTGCGTTGTTGTTGAACGAGAGGCTGAAGCGAATGCCGGCAATGTACACGGCGCCGATGATTATTGCATTGAGCGTCAGCACGCCGCTTAAAGTGATAAATTCGTTAGCCAGCTCCTCGGGCGCGCGGAGAAATTGTGTCATCCAGGCCGCAAGAATGGCAAAGTTGAAGAGAATGGCAAATGGCAATAACAAGGCCAGGCTGCGGCGTTGCGCCGGCACCGGCAACAACGCCAGGAGCCGCTCGCGGCGCTCCTGAATGCCACGATGAAACAACGCCGGCATTAGAAAGAAGGCCGGCACTCCGAACACTTGAAACATGCCGGCGGGATCGAAAATATAAGCAAACCACATTCCGACCGTTGCAGCATAAGCCAGGACAAGATACATCCGATTATAACGCAATTCTGCTTTGATGATTTGCCACATATTTTTGTACTCATTTTTTAAATTTCACACTTCCCGCACCCAGCGCCGCATTTCTTTGAAGCTCGGCTCTTTGCCGTGCATCAACATACCGAGGCGAAAAATTTTGCCGCTGGCCGTGCGAAAGAACCAAATGCTTCCCGCCAGCAGCAAAAGCGCCAGCGGCGCTTCCCACCAGTGCACATTCGTTAACACCAGACGCGCCGGCAGCACCGCCGGAGAAGTGAACGGAATATAGGAAAGAATCTGCATGCCGATCGAATCCGGATTTTTGAAAACGAACAAGGCAAAGAAGACGGGAACAAACGGCGCCAAAATCAATGAGCCTCTTGCCGACGTATTCGGATCATTGATCGTCGCCGAGATGGCTGCAAAAATCGTATTCCAGAGTAAAAAACCGCCGAGCGCCAGAAGCAGCAGCCAAAGCATGGTCAACGCATTGGTGATCTCCAGCGGAATCATCCATCCCGAGCCAAACGCTTGCGAGACGAGCACAAAGGCCACGAGGCTCGCCGTCATGGTGAAGGTGAAAGCAAGCGCGTAAGCCGAAACGCCGAGAATCTTGCCATCAATCCATTGTTGCGGCGAAACCGCCGAGACGATCATTTCGGTGACGCGCATTTGTTTCTCGCCGGTAATGGCGACGAACTGATACGCCACACCGGTGAAGACCCCGAACAACATGACGCCGATCACCAGCCCGGCGGCGACTTTTTCCGCCGTGCTCGTCGGCTTATGCCCTCCCTCATGAATGGTGACGGCGAGTGTTATCGGCCGCATCGCCTCGGCAAGCTGTGCGGGCGGCAATTGCAGCTCCTGAATTTTCAGTTGCGTCCTGGCCTCCGTCAAGCGCTCGGCAATTTCACCTTTCCAGAAAGGTTCTTTGTAGACCAGCAGCTCCGCCTCATCAACGCTCTTAATAACGAGCAAGCCGTCGATTTCACCGCGGCCCACCGACGCGCGCAGCAGTGCTTCCTCCCGGGGCTCGGCGCTTTGCAACTCGATCCGGCTATTGGCTGGAACCTTGAGCGGAAGAAGCTCCTGCCCGATGATCGAAAGTTTCAGGGGCTTGTCGTCACCACCAGACAATAACGCCATTCCACCCCAGATGACCAGCGCCAGCACGAGCGCGATGGCCAGCGTCAAGAGCTGATCCTTCCATTTGAACCAGCGCTGAAATTCCCAGCGGGCAATTTCGAATACCATCGAGCGAGATTTCATAAGTTATTCTCAAAATTATTTTGTCGGCGTTCGTTGTTGATCGTGTGCAAAAATATTTCGTGTAACGACGGATCTTCCGAACGAATGTCGCTGATATTCAGATGCGCCGAGGCACTGGCGAGAAAGCGGCTCAGGGATTCTCCCTTCTGCAACGAAAATGCATACTCTCCATCCGAGAGCGCCTGGAAATCATCGACTCCTTCGAAGTGTTCAAACCGCGAAGTATCGATAGCGCCTTCAACTTTCAATACGACTTTCTTGTGCGCCGCCGAAGATGCCCTCACTTCGGCGATGGTCCCGGCGAGAACGGCACGACCGCGATTCACCAGCAGAACACGATCGGCCAGTCTTTGCACGAGATCCATCTGGTGCGCGCTGAGCAGAATGGTCATGCCGGAGGACCGCAGCTCGCGGATGATGCCGAGAAAAAATTCCTGATTCACCGGATCGAGGCCGGAGAACGGCTCATCGAGAATGGCGAACTGCGGCCGGTGCAGGATCGAAGCGATGAACTGAACTTTCTGCTGATTGCCCTTGGAGAGCTGATCGAGCTTGTCGTTTTTACGCTCGCCCAGATCCATTCGCGCCAGCCATTCGCCGGCGGCGCGCGCGGCCTCTTCGCGCTTCATGCCGCGCAGGATACCCATGTAGGCCAGCGTCTTGGATATTGGGATTTCCCTGTACAGACCGCGATCTTCGGGAAGATACCCAATCTCGTGAGGGAGCGCCTGGTCTCGGGAAGCGCCATTAATGACGTAACGAATCGTGCCGCGATCGGGATGAAGAATGCGCAAGAGCATGCGCACCACGGTGGTTTTGCCGGCGCCGTTCGGCCCCAACAACGCAAATATTTCTCCAGGCCGCACTTCGAATGAAAGCCGATCCACAGCTTTAATGCTGTCAAACTCTTTTTCAATGAAGTGAACTTCGAGCAAGGGTTGGCTCATTTTTGCTTTTTGTTAAGAATAAAATTTTTCTGCCGCTAAAGGAGATAAGATTTTCGCCGCTCGCAAAGGATAAAACTGAGCCAGGACAAGCTTAGCCACAAAAACGTGCTAAACAACGCCAGGGGAGCGGTTTTATAATAACCCGAAAAAAAACGTGACACGATTTTGCCGTGCCCAAAATAAATCAGACCGGCGATTAAAAGAAAAAGCGTTATCCAAATACCATAATGAAAGCGAGTATATTTTTTGGAGCCCAAAAAACCAAGATGGGTATGAATGATAAAAATCGTGATCAAACTGAGAATAAAACCGTTTTGCATCAGCAAACCCCAAAAAGTTCTTGCCGTGGCGCTCTCCGGTTTGAAAAGCAACAGGCCGAGCCAAAGCGCGAACATACCGAGCTGAACGAAGGTGATATAAAGGAAGTCGATCAGCGCTATTTGCCGTGGCGTGATCGGCAAACTGGCGTAGCAGCGCGTGCGTTTTTCCTTGTCGCCTTCGCTGCCGGCCACGCCCATCGCGATAAAATAGGTCAGCGCGGTAATCCGCGTGTATTCAAATATATTCCAATTTTCCCAATAGGCCGCCAACATGAAAAAGGCGAGGGCGATGGCATACACGATCAGCAGCCAATTCTTGGTATAGCTAAATTCGGTTTTGAGAATTTGCCACATCGGTTCTCCTCTAATTCAAATATGATGTGCGGCGCGTATAGATGATCACGTCAAGGTAAAACAAAACCGCCGCAATTGAAACAAAAACCGCTGCGCCGGTGAGCGTCGTGTAGGGCAAAAAAATGTATTCGAGCAGGGGAATGATCCTTCCCGCCAGCGTCAGCCAGAGAATCAGGATGACAAACAAAGCCCAAAAACCGAGAAACAGGTATCGATAAATGTTCTTGCCAAAATGGCCCAGATCCATAAAAATAGCAATGAGCGCAACGATCAGGCAGAAGAACGCGTTGGAGGAAAGCATGTAATACAGAAACGCCAGCTCGAAACCTTTGCCGGCGGCCATGACGCCGATAAACCAAATGACGCTAAAGCCGGCTTGCAAGAGAATCAACAAAGCCACGCGCGCCACGCCGAGTTGGTGGCGAGGAATCGGCAGCAGCGCGTGCAGCCGCTCCCGTTTTTCCGTTTCATCGTAGCTGCCAATATAGATCAATAAAAAAATATACGCGCTGGTGACGACCGACATCAAACTCCACGTTGACATCGGCGAATCCATGCGCTGTAACAGGCCGGAGAAAACTGCAAAGATCAAAAATAAGACGCTGGCAGCATAGGATAGTGTTATAGTTGCTTTATGATATTGAATTTCTGTTTTAATGATTTTCCACATGATGGTTGCCTTTTAATATTTGCACGGCAATTTCATCCACACTCAGACGCGAATGTTGCACGTTTTCCACGCCCAGGTCGTGAAGCTGGCGCATCGTTGCGTCAAAATTAGAGCTAATCACTTGATGATCGTTGCCCTCACGCTGTAGGCTCACGACGGATTCAAACTTCAAATCATTGCGCGACAGGCGAAACGTAATTTTTCGCCATTTGTCGGTGAGGTCATCCTTTGCCGTGCGCAGCACGACTTGGCCGTTTTGCAGAAACGCCAACTCATCGGCGAGGCGGCTGATCTCCGGCAAAATATGCGTCGAGTAAAAAATCGCACGCTCGCCGTCGGCCATCAATTCGAAGAGCACATCCTGCAATTCTGCGCGCGCCACCGGATCGAGTCCGGCAGTTGGTTCATCGAGAATCAGCAGTTTGGGCGCATGCGCCAGCGCTGCGACAATCGCCAGCTTCGCGCGGTTGCCGGTGGAAAGTTCCTTTGCTTTTTTCTTGAGCGGCAAATCCAAGCGCTTCGCTAATTTCGCGGCAAATTCATGCGACCAGTTGGGATAAAACTGTGCGAGAAATTGCAGGTTTTTTTCGCCAGACCAATTCTCATAAAACACGTGAACATCACCGACGTAGCCGATATCAAGTTTCCACGCCGGATGATTGAGATCGTTCTCGCGTCCGAAAACTTCCATGCTGCCGCTATCCGGCCGTACCAGTCCGGCGAGGCAGTGCATCGTCGTGCTTTTGCCGGAACCGTTCGGCCCGACGAAACCCAGCACCATGCCGGGCGTCAAATCGAGGTTGAGCGGCCCGAGCCGGAAGTCGGGATAAATTTTGACGAGGTTTTTGAATTCAAAGGCTTTGGTCATATCGTTTCTCCGGTTCAACCTTTCCTGCCGTTATGCCGCAAAATTAAATTGACGGTTTCGAGAATATCCTTCGCGGCCAATCCTTCTTCCGCGGCGGCGAGCAGCGGCGGCTCGATGGTTTCGCGCAAGCGTTGTTTGGCCATTTTATACTTTTCATTCTCGCGCAATTCCGAGACAAAAAAGCCTTTGCCCCGCCGCGAGTGAATCAACCCTTCGCGCAGCAACGCCTCATAAGCGCGCTGCACGGTAATGACGCTCACATGATGGTCGCGCGCAAATTCGCGGATCGACGGCAGATCGGCTTCGGCGGCCAATTCACCCGATAAAACCTTTGCTCGAATCTGGCGAATGATTTGGCTTTGCAGCGACTCGGAAGAGAGATCGGTCAAGTTTAACAGCATTATTTCCTCATGCGTCAGCGCGCATTTTTAAAACCATCATCGTGCAGTCGTCTTGCAATAAAGTCGCAACGCGAAATGCATTCAAATCTCCGATAATGCAATCGACAATTTCCTGCGCGCCGTACTGGCGGCGGCGAACGAGCAAATTTTGCAAGCGCTGCTCGCCGTATTCATCGCGGCTTGCATTCATCGTTTCCGTTACGCCGTCGGTATAAAAGAGCAAAGCATCGCCGGGCCGTAATTGCACCGAAGCGATTTGATGTTGGGCCTCGGCGAGTAAACCCAGCGCCGGTCCGGTGGTTTTTAAAAATTCGAGCCGCCCATTGGCGCGCACGAGTATCGGCGGGAGATGGCCCGCATTCGCGAATTCAAAATTTCCGGTGTGCCCATCGAACACGCCGTAAACGAGCGTCGCAAAACTCTTCGTCGAAGCGAAACGCTTCACGTACTGATTTAAATTCGGCATAATCTGCCCGATCGTGCTGCCATGACTCGCTTCACTTTTAAGAATGGCCTGCAGCGGCGAAATCACCATCGCCGCCGGAATGCCCTTACCGCATGAATCCGCAAACACCATCGCGAAACGCTGCTCGTAAAGCGGTAGAAAATCATAAAAGTCGCCGCCAATCGCACGCGCCGATTCGCAAGACGCTGCCATTTGCAAACGAGCATTATTGGGAAGCATTTTTGGCAGCAATCCGGCCTGAATATTTCGCGCCATACTTAACTCTTCTTCCATACGTTGCCGTTCCTGCGCATCCGCGAAAAAATTTTGCAAAACAAGTTTTTGTTTTTGCGCCGGCGAAAGCGCGTTCACCAGCACACGTTGCTCGCTTTCATAAGACAGCAAGCCCTCGCGCGCCAAATCTTGATAGGCTTGCTCGACATTATTTACGCTCACCCGATGCTTTCTCGCCAGTGCACGCGCCGGCTGCAGCGCGGTACCGGCTTGTAGCGCGCCGGCTAAAATGCCCGCCAACAATTGCTGGGAGATTTGATGGCGTAAGGGTTCACCAGAAAATTCCGTAAGATGGAGCAGCATGTTCTTTCTCGCGAATGATTGTTTTGCTCTCTTTGCTTATACTGTGTATACTTAATATATACACTAAAGTTTCATTTGTCAAGAAAAATTTTTACGAAAATAAAAAAGCCGCGTGCGGCCTCGGCTTTTAGCTTTGCGGGTATATTTTGAAATTTCTACTGCTTAAAACCTGCCATCGCGCGTTTCAAAATGCGTCGGCTTCGCCAGTGTCGGGCCGGCGATTTTCACCCAGTGCCCAATCCATTCGATCATTTGCTGCAAAGATACGGCTGGATAACCCAATAGTCGATGGCAGCGGCTGGCATTGCTGAGCAGCGCTGTATCCGCTTCGATATTCTCAAAGACCGGTTCGATCTGAAAAAGCGCACCGAATTTTTTGGCCAATTGTCGAATCGCTACCGTTTCTGGGCCGGTGACATTTAAAATCGCCGGTGGGGATTGGCAAATCTCGAAGGCGCGCAACACCGCAGCGTTGGCATCGCCCTGCCAGATCACATTCACCTGCCCCATCGCCAGATCAATGGGCCGGCGCTGAAAAACTTTCTGCGCGACATCCAGCAAAATTCCATAACGCAAATCAATTGCATAATTCAGCCGGATGACGGCGCCGGGAATTTTCAGCGCGCGGCTGAAATACTCAAAAATTCTTTCCCGCCCCAGCGCCGACTGCGCATATTCGCCAATCGGATTTGTGACGTCATCTTCCGTACAGCCGCCCCATTTCACTGGTGTCAGTGGATAGACATTACCCGTCGAAAAGAGCACGATGCGCGAGTTTCTAAATTTTTGCGCTGCGATTCCCGGCAAAAAGGTATTCGTGGCCCACGTCTCCGCAGCTTTGCCGGTCGCGCCGAATTTCATTCCCGCCAGGTAAATGACATTTTCCGTTTCCGGTAAACTTTGTAATTCATTCGTATCGAGCAAATTGCAGGCAATCGTCTCAATGCCAATCGACTGCAAACGTTCACGCTCGGCTTGATTCGAGAAGCGGGATACGGCGATGATTTTCTTTTTGCTTCCCGCCGCTGTTACGGCGCGCCGGGCGAGTTCCGCCAGCGACGGCCCCATTTTTCCTCCCGCGCCGAGCAGCATAATATCGCCGTCAAGGTTTTCGATTGATTCAATTACCGCCTCCGAAGGCCGCGACAAGACTTCGTCAAGTTCGGCAATGTTTTGAATTAAAGTTGGCAATTGCATTGGTTGCACTTTCGGTTGGAATCCGTGAAATTATAAACTCAATTGCTCCGCTTAACCAGCTCAATCCCCTTACATATTTTTGTAAGCGAATCTAACCGATTGGCGGATAGAATAGCTTAACAGAAATTTATCTCAGCGGCTGTTTTTCACGCGGAGTTTCTTGACTTCTAAAAATGATTTGTGTATCTTTTGTCACAGTTTTTGCAAAATAACGAACCGCACTCAAATAAGCAAGAGACAAAATGACGACGTCTGGACTTCCTTCATTTATTATAATCTTTCTTCATATTATTTCTTCGATCGGCTTTGCCCAGAAAACGAGCTTACTGTCTGATTCACAGTTGAGCGCTATCGTTACTGAAGCCTCGGGCACATTGGCAAAAGAAAACATAGTTGCATTAGGGAAATTTCATCGTGTGCAGGCCTCGGCGGGTTTTCATCAAGCGGCAAGTTACGTCGCCATGAAAGCGCGTGAGTACGGTTTGCAAGAAGTCAAAATCGACTCCTTCCCCGCCGATGGTGCAACCACTTATAACACGTTTCGCTCTTACTATGGCTGGGAAGCCGAGTCCGCGATTTTAACCGAAGTCGCGCCGCGCCGCGAAGTGATCGCCGAATACCCGAAACTGCATGTGGCGCTTGCCGATTACAGCAACGCAGCGAATGTCACGGCTGAATTAATCGATGTTGGTGCGGGAACCACGGAGCAAAATTATGGGAGCAGGGAGGCAAAAGGGAAAATCGTTCTTGCAGGCGGCGGTGTTGCCGCAGTGCATCGGCAAGCTGTTGAGAAACGTGGGGCGGTTGGCATTTTGAGTTATCAGCAAAATCAAACCACCGGCTGGAGCGGAGATTATGTTGACAACGTGCGGTGGGGACATCTTTCGCCGTACAACTTGCAAAACAAATTCGCGTTCATGATTTCACTCCGAAAGGCGCGCGAGTATCAATCCCGTTTGCAGCGCGGCGAAAAAATTCGCTTGCAGGCTGTCGTCAAAGCGCGCGTGCAACCGGGCTATTTTGAAGTGGTGTCGGCCATCATTCCGGGAACCGACCCGAATTCCGGCGAAGTCGTTTTCACCTGCCATCTCTGCCATCAACTGCCGGGCGCGAATGATAACGCCAGCGGCGCGGCGACGATATTAGAAGACGCGCGGTTGCTCGCGAAATTGATTCGCGAGGAAAGACTGCCGCGCCCGCGGCGGACGATTCGTTTTATCTGGCCGCCCGAAATTTCCGGAACGATGTGTTACTTCGCCCGCTATCCTGAAATCGTCAAACGGATGATCGCCGCGATTCATATGGACATGGTCGGCGGCAATCATCAGCTCACCAAAGCAATTTTTCATCTCACCCAAACGCCGGCGTCGCTGCCGAGTTTTGTTAACGACATCGCCGCGGTGTTCGGCGAATACGTGATCGATGGCAGCCGCCGCGCCGCGATGCATGGTGATTTCTCCGACGCTATTTTCTCGCCCGACGGCAACAAAGAGATGCTGATTGCTGATTTCCAATCTTTCACGATGGGCAGCGATCACGATGTTTATCAGGAAGGCAGCTTTCGCATTCCGACGATCTATATGAATGATTGGCCGGATGTTTTCATTCACACCAACAACGACGTGCCGGAAAACATGGACGCCACGAAGCTGCGCCGCGTCGCCGTCATTGGCGCGAGTTGCGGTTATTTTCTCGCCAGCGCCGGTGCGAATGAAGCAAAAATTCTGGCTGGAGAAATTTTGGCGCGTGGCGGAACGCGACAGGGCCGCGCGCTGCAACGGGCGCTTACATTGGCGTCATCCGATTTCGCTGCCGCGCAAAATATCATCGCGCAAGCAGCGCAACGTGAACGCGCCACGCTGGCTTCGATTGCAACGTTTGCACCGGAAGATCACAGTTTGCAAACTTGGCTCAATGAGTTGAGTAAAAATATCGATTCACGAGGAAACGAAGGGCGAGGATTGTTGCGCGCTTTAAGCCCGACAGTGATTGTTGCCTCTACACCTACTGAGTTCAATAATGTCATTCCGAAACGAAACGCCAATGCGATTGGAAATCTCGAAGTTTATTATTACGATTACATTAACGATCATTTAAAAGGTGAATTGCCGGAAAATCTCGCGCGGCTGTCTGCATTGCCGAATGGTGGGACGTTAGTTTACGAAGCACTCAATTTAGTTGATGGAAAACGCAGTGTCGCCGAGATTCACAATATTTTGAGCGCGGCCTATGGAAGTATTCCAGTCAGTGCGGTGTGGGATTATCTAAAATTATTGGAGAAAATTGAAATTGTTGCGCTCGAAAAAATGTAACAGGGAGATGTCGCAAATTAACATAAGCGAGTAGCGTCGATGAAACCACAAGGCACGTTATTACTCACCCGCCGCGAAGTTTCTGCATTGCTCAATATTGACGAGTGCATCAAAGCCGTGGAGAATGCTTTCAAATTATACGGCGAAGGCAAAACCGCGCCGCCGGGAATTTTAGGCATTCACGCGCACGACGGCGGCTTTCATATCAAAGCCGGATTGCTCGAAGTTGGCCGCAATTATTTCGTGTCGAAAACCAATGCCAATTTCCCACAAAATCTGCCGCGCTTCGGGCTGCCAACGATTCAAGGCCTCGTCATCGTTTGCAATGCGGAGAACGGTTATCCGCTGGCGGTGATGGATTCAATCGAGATCACCATTTTGCGCACTGGCGCGGCGACCGCAGTGGCGGCAAAATATTTGGCGCGGCCGGATTCGCATGTTGCCACGATTTGCGGCTGTGGCAATCAAGGCCGTATTCAACTGCTGGCGTTGGCAAAAGTTTTGCCGCTTGAGCGCATCTACGCGTTTGATCGGGATTCAAAATGCGCGCAGCAATTTGCTGACGAGATGTCGGCGGCGTTGCACCTCACCGCGCAAGTGGCGTCTGATTTGAACTCCGCCGTCTACAACAGCGATGTGTGTGTGACGTGTACGACAGCCAAGCAATATTTTATTCGTCAAGAAGATGTTAAGTCGGGAACCTTCATTGCAGCAGTCGGCGCGGACAATCCCGAAAAACAGGAGATTGACCCAAAACTCTTTGTTTCCAGCAAAATCGTTGTTGATATTCTCGAACAATGTGCGACCATTGGTGATTTGCACCATGCGCTGGCCGCGGGCTTGGTGATGCGAAAAAATGTGCATGCCGAGTTGGGCGAAATCGTCGCTGGGAAAAAAGCGGGACGAACCTCGCAAGAGGAGATTACGATTTTCGACAGCACGGGCATGGCGCTGCAGGATGCAGCGGCGGCGGCAATTGTGTATGAAAGAGCCCTGCAAAGCGGCAAGGGGATGATTATTGATTTCGCCGAATAAACTCTGATTCGTCATGAATATTTATCTTTCTCCTGTGCAGTCCATACACGGCCGCTTCTCCGTTCCCGGCGACAAATCTATCTCACACCGTGCTCTTATGCTTGGCGCGATTGCCAATGGTGAAACTGTCATTCGCGGTTTAGCGCCGGGAGAAGACGTCCGCAGCACGCTTCGCTGTTTGC
>CAYUVM010000009.1:0-27246 GCA_964447935.1 uncultured Cytophagia bacterium
ATCATTTGGGATGAAACGGATTACGCGCCATTTGAGAGCGAGACCGTTGCCGCCGAACTCGCCAACGCCACCCGCAATTATCGCATCATGCCGCTGCCGGCGCCGACCCATGCGATGGAAATGATTTGTTATAATCTCAAGCATCCCATTCTGCGCGATCGCGCCGTACGCCAGGCGCTATCCTACACCATCCACCGCGAAGAAATTAAGCGCAGTTTTTTTTCCACGACGGGGGCGGCGGATATCAGCATTGGCCCCTTCTCCAAAGAAAGCCGCTACTCGCCGCGCGGCCTGGAGGAGTACAATTACAATCCCAAAAAAGCGATCGAATTGTTACAGGGCGCGGGCTGGGTGGAAATCAATCGCGACGGTATCCGCGTTCGCAACGGCGAGCCTCTGCGGTTCCGGATTTTTTATGACCAAAGTTCGCAACTGAAGGAAGACATTATTCGCCGCATCAAAATCAGGTGGATTCAAATCAACGTCGAAGTTATTCCCCAGCCGAAGAGCGCCGGGGAGATTCAGGAATTGATGCGCACCGGCAATTATGACGCGGTGCTGCTACGGCATGATTTTGAAGAAAATCTGGCGAGTCTGGAAGAATTCTTTAGCCTCGGCGTATTGAATTACGACAGTTCGACCCTGCAAAAAGCCTTTGCCAACGCTAAAAAGTACCAGGCCACGCCTTCGTTCCGGGATAATATGCAGTACATCCAACTGATCATCAACCGCGACCAACCGGTTAATTTCCTTTATCGGCCGTGGCAATTCTGGCATGCGATCAATGTCGTCAAATTTCAAAACTATCTCGAGGGCGGTAAGTTGAAGCCGTTTCAAGAGTGGCAGCTTAAACCACGGCCGTAAGTTGGCTGGTTTTATCATAATGCTCTTGCAAAAATAATTTTACTCATTGTGCGCCGATGTTGAAATGCCTGCTGACCGTATAAAAATTCGCTACCGCCTTTTCACCCGCCTGTTGATTTCCCATATTTTACTTGTATCCCTCCCGCTATTGCTCACCGGGAAGATTCTGGTCGATACGGCGCAGTCCGCCATTCGCCAAACGATTTTGGAGCGCAATCTCGAATTTGCCCGGCGTTCGGCCGGCATGATTGCCGCGACCATCGGAAAGTCCCGTGAGATTTTACGTTTTACGGCGCAAATCCCCGATTTGACCAACCTCGGGCGAATGAATCAGGATTTAATGATCAATAACATGGTGGCGGAATTTTCCGTTTTTAAACGGCTTTCGATTATTGATCGTGATGGGCGCGTGATGAGTTCGACTGCTTTCGGCGATTTGGGCCTCGATCTCTCGCGCAATGGGCTGCTGCCGAGCATTCTGCAAAATCGGCCCTATAATTCCGAAGTAACTCTGACACCGGATTACTTGCCGACCATGGAAATTGCCGAACCGATTCTGTTTCATGACGAAGTGATCGGCGCGTTGTGGGGCGAGGTTGATTTGAAAGCGATCTGGGATGTGGTTGATAGCAATGCCATCGGTGAGCGCGGCGAGGCGTTTATTTTTCACCCGGCGAAGCAGGGCCAGTTCATTGCCCATTCCAATCGGCGCCTGGTGCTGGAGCATGGCAATTTCGACGAAGCCGACATCATCGACAGTGTCGCCGCCGGGCACAGCAATCACAAAATTTATGTAAATCGGGATGGCGTCGAAATGATTGCGGCATATGCGCCAATTCCGCAGGAGCAATGGGGCACAGTGATTCAGCAGCCGACCAGCGAAGCCTTTGCGCCGGCGCAGAAAATGAAGCTCCAGATTTTTCTGCTGATGCTCGTTAGTGTGGTGCTGGCCGCCTTGATTGCCGCGATGTACACGCGGCAAATTGTGCAACCGGTCAATAGCCTGGTTTCCGGCATCGAGCGCATGGCCACCGGCGACTTGCGCTATCGCATTCGGCCGCTAGGCCACGACGAGGTGAGTCGGCTGGCGAAAAACATCAATACGATGGCGAGCCGCTTGCATGAGTTTCAACGTCAGCTCAAACGCGGGGAGCGCCTGGAGACGTTGAATAAGTTGGCCTCGGTTTTGTCCCATGAAATTCGCAATCCACTGAACTCGATGGTCATCAACATGCAACTAATGCGTCGCGAGTTTTTGCGGAAAGAGATCCAAGCCCGCAAATTGGAGCATTATCACCAGATCATTAACTCGGAAATCGGCCGCGTCGAATCGCTGGTCAGTAATTTTTTACTTATCGCCAAGCCGCCGAAGCTGGAAAAAATTCCCCAGCGTTTGAGCACGCTGTTGGACGATCTTATTAAAGCGGAACTGCCAAACGCTTTGACCAAAGGGGTGCGGGTCGAGCGGAATTACCAGCTTCCCGGCATCGTGGTCGAGATTGATGCGCAAAAAATGTATCAGGTCTTTCTGAATATTTTTTTAAATGCCTTACAAGCCATGCCCGGCGGCGGGCGTTTGCGCATTGGCATTTATAAAGTCAATTTGGCGGGCAGTGACGAAGACACACCAACCTTTGAAGAATCCGGAGGACTGGCTTATGCGGCCATTTCCTTTCAAGATACCGGCAAAGGGATTTCTACTGGCGAACTCAGCAAAATTTTTGACTTTTATTACACCACCAAAGAGCAGGGCACGGGCATTGGCTTGTCGTTGGCACAGCAAATTGTGGAAGAGCATGGCGGGCGCATTCAGGTTAAAAGCGAGTTAGGCAAAGGTTCGGAGTTTCTGGTTTTGCTTCCTTATGCCGAATAATCGCCCCCAAAAAACCGCAAAAATAAAAGATAAAATTTTGTCAAAACGCTTGACAAAGCAGTTCAGAAGCATTATATTGCAGCTTGTCCAGAAATGTGGTCTATTTATTTGCAGTTGAGAAGATTTTTTGTTCACCATCAAGATTTAAGCCTTCTCGGTAAATAAATTTTATCAATTTTGAAATTTAGGTTCGTTTTTCTCCATCACGTCCCAGCTTGATCGGTTAAATATATATAAAAGGAGGGACACTGGAACTTTCTACCTAATTTTCAGTATCTATAAATAGTCAAGATGCTGGACGGGAGTTATTTTGTCCCTGTCTAAATCTGAATTTAAGTGGACAAAATAACACTAACCTTAATCCCAGAAAGGGGTAGAAGGATGGTTCGCGTCACTGTTGGAGAGCATGAGTCAATAGACCGCGCGATAATGCGCTTTAAAAGAAAATGTGACCGGGCACGGGTTTTGCGAGATTTTAAAAAGTCGACGTATTATATTAAGCCCAGCCAACGCCGGCGTATTCGCCGCGAAAAAGCTATACGTCGCGCCAATCGCGTTCAGATGCAGCAAGTTGAGTAGAGTAAATTAAAGCAGAAGCAGAATAAGTCGTGATGAATCAAACTGAGTTAGGGCTTGGTGTAGAAAAGCAAATGGCCAAAAAACGGAAAACCACCGATAATCGCACGAAGCAGTCGATTGAAAAGTATCTGGAGGAGATTGGTGGCTATTCACCGCTCGCGCCGGAAGAGGAAGTCGAACTGGCGCGCCTGATCCGCAAAGGCAATTCGCGATCCTTAGACAAACTGGTGAAAGCCAATCTTCGCTTCGTGATCAGTGTGGCCAAAGAGTATCAGGGTCAGGGCCTGCCATTGCAGGATTTGATCAGTGAAGGCAATTTGGGCTTGATTAAAGCAGCGCAGCGTTTTGACGAGACGCGTGGGTTTAAATTTATTTCCTATGCCGTTTGGTGGATTCGCCAATCGATTCTTCAGGCTTTGGCCGAGCAGAGCCGCGTGGTGCGCCTGCCGCTGAATCGCGTCGGCGCCATCAACAAAGTCGGCCGCGCACTGGAAGAGTTGGAAAAGAAATACGGCCGCGAGCCGAGCATGGATGAAATCGCCGAGAAGATGGAAATGACGGCGTACGAAGTCGCCGATGTGCTGAAAACTTCGGCGCGCCATCTTTCGCTCGACGAGCCGTTCAAAGAAGACGAAGGCAACAGCCTGCTTGATATTTTGGAGAGTGACCGCTACGCGCCTCCCGACGATACCCTGATGCAGGAATCGTTGCAGGTGGAAATCGACAAAGTGCTTTCCACATTGAAGCCGCGTGAAGCGGAAATTATCCGGCTCTATTTCGGGTTGGACGGCGACCGCCCGCTGACGCTCGAAGAGATCGGCGAGCATTTCAAGCTCACGCGTGAACGCGTTCGCCAGATCAAAGAAAAGGCGCTGCGCCGCTTGCGCCACCGCTCCCGTCTGGAGCCGCTGCGCAAGTATCTGGGTTGATTGACCTTGCAAAAATCAAAGCCCTCATCTGATTGAATTCAGATGAGGGCTTTTTGTTTTATGCGCTTTCTCTTTTCATCAATGGGGTTTACAAATCTATCTTTCAGTGCTGGTCAATTTGGTAAATCTTCCAAGGAAAGGCATTGGCTTCTCCTTTTGTCGAGAACAGTAAACTATCGAGATTAACAAAAGTCGTGTCATGATCCAATTCATAAACGATGGGTTGATCGCGATGAACAAGGGCAAGCTTGGCCTGTGAATTCTTGAAGCTCTCGGCGGTGGGATTCAATTCAGCGCCATGCCAGGGCTGGTTGGTAAAGAAGGCAAGATATAGTCCATCCGGAGCACCTCCAGCGATTGATCCTTGAAGGCCGGTCATTTTTAACTTTTGAGCCAAATCGTAAGCCTGCGGTCCTTGATTTTCCGTTGGCGTAATTATGTTCGTGCCATATAGAGAAGAACGTGCCGGCAATCCAAAGCTTATCGCGATAAGAAGAAATCCGATGATTTGAGGTAGACTCAGCCCTTCGTGATTTTCATAAGTTAATGATGCCACGAATCCAAAACTTGCAGCTAAAAGGAGAGGATACGCTAAATAATAATATCTCCAGTCAAGGGCATAAACCGGCAGGTAAATACTGGCGAGGCAACCCAAGATTATACCCGTCCATCGCCAGCGATCAACTCGCATATTCTGTTGCCACGGTTGGTGTACTAACAATCCAACTACAGTGGCGAACAGGCCAGCATGAAACCAATCAACATTAGAAAAGTGGTTAAGAGTGCTTGCAAGGTTTGTATAGATTAACCTGATTTGATGTTTGGCATATGCCGCACTTTCTAATGGCGACCAATACGTATAAGGCATTTTATAAGAGTCTTCGGCAGAGGTAATCCGTCCGGACTCGGGTAGGTGGAAGTGTCTGAATGTCGGGTGATTGCGATCAACCGCTTGCGGTCCAACAATCGCATGAGCCGCCCGGCCACTGTTGGAGAAGACAAAGCTTTTATATTTGTAAGAAAGCGTGATAATCCAGGGACTGGCAACAAGAAAAAATGTGATGAGTGTGACAGCTAGGCTGTGCCATACAGTTCTGCGATCAGGTGAACGACCAATCATCCACAACACAGAAATAGCGCTTCCAACCAGGATCGCCAGAGGAAATGCTACCGCTTTCGTCAAATAGGCGGCTCCCCATAATAGACCGGCAGTTACCTGAGTGGTTCGACTTTCCAGCCATTGTGTAGAAAACATTTTACTGATCGCAATACACATCAGGCCACTTACGAGCAAATCTGGCGTAATAGCAGCGACCGACCATGCAACTGTAGAAACGGCAACGATCCAAGTGCCTAAAATAAGTCCTACCACAGGAGTTTCCATGCTACGAAATAGGGCGATGCTGCCGAGCAAAAATATAAAGGCAGATACTCCCATGACGAGGCGCGCGGTATCAAGGGGATTTTCAAACCAATTCAGCAATGGCGCAATTAGCCAACTTAACATCGGCCCCCAATAACCGGAAACCGCCAAATCGAATTGTCCTTCAGCATAATATGAGGCAATACGTACGTAACAAACTGCATCAGGGTTGAGTTTATATCTATTCTGTAAGCCAATGAGGACCAAAAGAACAATTTGATAAATGACCGCAGCCAAGATGCTACCAGCAATAAGGATACGAGTTTTTTTAGTATCTACTGTTTCCGTAAAGTTGGCCGTTTGGCCAGTTATTGTTGATAATTCCGACATTTGTATTCCTTTCACCCATCACTATATGAAGCATTAAGCGTTTTTTCGCGCCATGGCGGTAAATCCGCTTGCCCACCGCGCGAACGGACTACGGCACCATAACCAATCGATGCCGAGACAGAAATACAACGGCCAGCTTTCGTGTTTGGCCAGCACGAACAACGCCGGAATCAGCATAAGATCAATATAGCCAATTTTGACATCAACAAAGCCAGCCGAGTGTAACAGCGCCGCGACTTCTTGTGGATCAAGCTCGCGTTCATCCGGTGTATGGAAATGGTTATATTTTGTTCCCAGTAAAATTCGTCCAACTTTGCGAAGCACACCACGAATGTTTGGATCTTGCGAATAAAAAAAGCCGCCAGGTTTAAGGTGCTTATAGAGTTGCCCCAAAAATTCGGTAAGGTCCGACTCGCGCACGTGATGCAGAAAGGCTAAACAAATGACAGCATCAAATTGTTCATTCCAGTTCAGTTGTGATATTGACAAACACCTAAAATTGACATTATTAATCTTAAGCGCAGCCGCTTTCTTTTGAGCGATTTCAATCGCTTTGGGTGAGATGTCCAGGGCGGTGATGTGTTCGGCATCTGGTGCCAGTAGTAGCTCAAACTGCCCATCACCACAGCCGATGCTCAAAACTCTTTTAAGCTGCGTCATGCCCGATGCCCGTTTCAACGAGCGCAATTCGCGCTTCAGGCGCAGCCGCCAACCTATCTGATTGTAGGCGACCTCTTCGTAATATTTTTCAAAGAAAGCAACTTCATCAACTTCGACGATTTCGCGATCACGCTGGTGCATATCAGTTTTGGGGGGTTAGCCGTTCAGTTGTAAAATTCTCTTGCCGGGTGACCCCCCCTCAGCAAAATCGGTTCCAGTCGTTTTTTGAAAAACAAATAAATTATTGAGCCGGAGTTGAAACTTCTTCATTTTGACCAGCACCAATCCATCAACCGAAAAGATTGTCGGCGTCTGGTCGGCGTCGAAGCCATAATGTTGTTCGAGCGCCATTCCATCAATCAGGCGCATAAATTTCAGCAGTTTCAGGATTTGATCAACGGTCGGCGTGGGAACGGTGATAATCAAATGTCCACCAGGTTTGAGAAGGCGCGCACAGTCTTGCGCCAGTTGCGATTGATGTTCAGGCGGCACGTGCTCTAAAACCGCCAGCAGAGAGATGACATCGAATGGCAGCATGTTCGGCAAATCCTGTGGAAACCAGCCTGCGATTAATTTGTAATGGTTTTTATTACTCGAACCCGGCAAGTCGGGATCGATGCCGATGCTGTCACGAATGCGTGATTTGAGTTGTTCGAACAGCGCTCCATCGGCGCACCCGATGTCAAGCAGGCGCGTCCCGGGTAATATATATGGTCGTGCCTTGGCGATTCGCCAATGCTGTAAGATTCGGTCTAAGGTTTTCATGATACTTTATCCTCAGCGCCGGCGCAGTCCCAGCACGCTCAAAAAAAAACTGGATAGAATAATTTGGCATCCCAGTGCTATCAATAAGACGGCCGGTATAACCGTGCGGAGCATTTTAGCGGGATCGAGTGGCCCAAAAGAACTGATGCCCCAATCGCTGAGTGCATAAGCCGAGCCGGCTAATCCGCTCAACATGATGGCCACGCCAAGGGCCAAACCGAGTTCCAGGTTGATATAGCGAAACAACTTGTTGAGGCGTTGGCTTTCGGGATGTAACCCTTCGGTAATTGCAAAAATTTTTGTGAATGACGCAAAAAGGACCGCTTGAAAGCCAATCAGAATCGCTAATGCTGCATATAGCAGCGTGTGCACGTCGAAAGTCGTCCTCCCGATGGTTCTTGGGCCAGGCAAGAGCCACAATCCGCAAATGAGACCAACAAGCATGAGTAGAGCGCCGGGATATAAAAAAAGCCAGCGCGGACTATAGAGCAACATGAACCGCAAATGCCGCCATCCATCTCGCCATGGGCGCAAATGAGATGGACGGTCACGGCGGTCAGGTGATAACGTCGTTGGCACCTCCGTTACTCGCAACCCGAGCAGGGAAGCCTTTAAAACCATTTCACTGGCGAATTCCATTCCGGTTGTCCGCAAATCCATTTTCATTACTGCGGATTGGCTGAACCCACGCAGCCCACAATGAAAATCTCTAACAGGGCTATTAAATAACAGTTTGCCGATTTGCGTAAGAACGGGATTACCTAGATACCTGTTTAAAAGTGGCATGGCCCCGGGTTTTATACCACCATCGAAACGGTTTCCCATTACCAAATCGTAGCCTTCGCGAAGTTTGACACAGAAAGGTAGTAAGTCAGTAAAGTCATAGCTGTCATCGGCATCGCCCATAATAATAAACTTTCCTCGCGTTGCGGCAATGCCACCCATAATCGCGTTACCGTATCCTCTGTCTTCAATGTGAACTAAGCGCGCCCCCATCCGAATGGCAATGGTTTGGCACCCATCCGTGCTACCGTTGTCTGCTACAATGATTTCGCCCGCAATGTTGTGTGCCTTCAAAAATTGTTGCGCTTTGTTTATACAGGTTTCTAGAGTTTTCGCTTCATCCAAACAAGGCATCACAATGGACAACTCAGGCTCAGAAGATTTACCTCGATGAACTTGCTTGGTCAGGTCTTGGGATTTTACACCAATTACATACATTTCGTTACGATACTTTTTCGTTCAACATTTCTGGGACGGGCGCTCTAGGTATCAGATAAAATATAAAGTTAAATACCTCAATTTTTTGCAATTTGCGGAAAAACAATCTCTGCAAAAAATCTGATTGCGCATTGTGAACATTGTTATGCCGGAATCGGAATACTCGACCGGAAACTTTTTAGTCAAACAACGATATGAGAAACTTTACACAACAATAAATTTCAAGCGATAATTCAACCTACACCTGGTGAATCTCTCTGAATCTGGAGCATAGCCTATGCAACAAATACTTGTACTTGTGATCACGGCATGAATATGTTTTGGCAAAAATGTCGAGCAGACCAATCAGTCTATCACTATCCAGGATTTGCTAACAATTATCAATTTGGCGTGAGCTTGATTTAGCCGGCCGGCTAAATTGAGCGGCAGAAATCGCTCGCCCACCAACTCAACCTTTTTGGTGGCTTCGCCAGCCTATTTTCCAAGCCTTGGCGGAGCGGGGTCACGTTGTGCGTCTGTTGTTGAATTGTGTGGATGCCATGATCGTACGATTGAAGAGATGGTAAGCCTTTCAAGCTCACGCGCGAACGCGTTCGCCAGATCAAAGAGAAAGCCCTGCGTCGCCTGCGCCACCGCTCCCGCCTGGAGCCGCTGCGCAAGTATCTGGGTTGATTTTGTATCGGCAAAAAATCAAAGCCCTCATCTGATTGAAATCGGATGAGGGCTTTTTCATTTTGGGTTGTGCAGTGGATTTTTTTCCAGCAGCCACTTTCGACCGAGTTTTAGGTAAGGCCGAATTTGAAGAGATCTCCAATTTTACGCATCAAACCTTGGGTTCACGAGCTGCGTCGAGAAATCTGCCGCAACCAGTTTTCGAGAAGCACTGAGGCTTTGGCGACCGTGAATGTCAGCACCAACATCAAAGTTAAATTGAAGGCGCGCGGCAAAGCATCCATGCCAAACATTTTTTTAATCACCTCGCCGGAAATGGGAATGAGCGACAACATATTCGTCACGAAATGTTGAAAGGTTTGCAAAGTTTCTGTCACGCCGATTGCCGTCAACCACTGTTGCATTTTCTGCGCGGCTGGCGAATGCAACAGTTGTTGCGCAGCGCGCCAATCAAAATTTTTAAACCCAAACCACAACGCCAAGCCCAGCGCCAAAGCATAACCCGCATAAAACAAAAAACGATTTCCATTTATAGCCGCGGCGGACGCGGGGGCCAACGCCGGTTCGAGGCGCGCTAAAATCTTGGCGCTAAAATCGGCCGGCAGACTGGGCGCAACATCATCTTCCAAAATGGCCAACGTCTGCCGATAGAGTTGAAAATGCTGCTGGCACGCCTCGCAAATGTTCACATGGGCTTGCATTTCGGGCGGCAAGGCCTGTGGCGACTCAAGCCGGTCAAGTTGAATATGAAAAATTTTGCAGTTCATGCGACGAACTCCTCGTGCGAAAACTCACGCAAAACCCGCTCGCGCAACAAAGCGCGGGCGCGGAACAGATGCGTCTTGATACTGCCCATTGGCATCTGCATGACCTCAGCGATTTCCTGATACGCGAGATGTTGAATATGATACAAAACCAAAACGGTGCGGTATTTCATCGGTAACTCTTCCATCGCCGCAAAAACGCGGGATTGTAAATCCTCGTCGGCAAATTCCGCTTCCGGCGATTCAGTGAAAGGCAATTCTGCAATCGGCGTCTCGTCGATATCCTGCGTTTGGAAACGCTTGCGGCTTTCCAATTTATTGAGGCAGGCGTTGACACAGACGCGGTAAATCCATGTCGAAAAGGTGGCATCCTCCCGAAAATTTTCGAGGCCGCGATAGGCACGTACAAACGTGTCCTGCGCGGCTTCTTCGGCGTCTTCACGATTGCCGAGAATCCGCAGGGTGGTGTGATAA
Organism: uncultured Cytophagia bacterium; assembly: GCA_964447935.1. Lineage (GTDB taxonomy): Bacteria > Zhuqueibacterota > Zhuqueibacteria > Zhuqueibacterales > Zhuqueibacteraceae > Zhuqueibacter. The sequence continues at coordinate 10,555 of CAYUVM010000009.1, forward strand.
ATACGCGCTTTGTAGCGGTCGATCAATTCCACCAACGCGCGTTGATCTCCTGCCCGTATTTTCGCAACCAACTCATGATCGGTTTTCATGCCGCAGCCTGCAATCCTGTCCATTTAGATTCAATAATTAGGACAGGGTAGAAATGGTTTTTGTTTCACGCAAAATTTTTAATGTCTACTCCAATTTAACCTCGCGCCACGGACGCACGGAGAACGAACCTATTTAGCTTTTCTCCGCACCGCTTCATTAACTCCGCGTTTTAAACATTTTCACATTTTTCAAAATTTCTGAAACATTAAAACCATAATGCCGGTCAGAACTTAATGAAAACAACGGAAATCACCAAACGTATTTGGAGAACTCCATATGCATAATTTAGAATTTCTTGCGCCCATGACGGTGATGCTCGGCCTCTTTGCCATGATTGCATTCATCGTTTATAACAACCAGCAACACAAGCTGCGGATGAAGATGGTTGAGAGCGGCGTTACCAATCTCGACCTCACCAAACTGAAAACGCCTTCTGACAATTCTTTGAAATACGGTTTGGTTTGTGTCGCGCTCGGTATCGCCATTTTTATGGGGCTGGTGTTTGAGCGCTATGTGCCCGATCTCGGCGGCGAGTTTGGGTTCGCTTTGATCCCGATCTTCATCGGCGTCGCGTTGATTGTTTCTGCACTACTCGAGCGCAATCGCGCGAAAAATGATTCGGCCCGCATTTAGGCTCGTTGCGCCGCACATCATTAAAAGCTTTTGGAGTGACAAACTTAAGTTTGTCACTCCATGTTTTAGCAACATTTTTTAACGAAGTAGTTTTAATACGCCACCGCCTTCAGCCGCAACCCCAACGTTTCTTCCAATCCAAACATCAAATTCATATTCTGCACCGCTTGTCCCGACGCGCCTTTGACGAGATTGTCAATCACGCTGATGATGAAAAGTTTTTTCTCATGGCGTTCGAGATAAACCACCGCGTTGTTCGTGTTGACCACCTGTTTCACATCGGGATTTTTCCGGCTTACGTTAACGAACGGATGTTCCGCGTAATAATTTTCATATAATGCATTCGCTTCCGCCAACGGAAGATCCAAATCAAGATAAATTGCGCTCAGAATGCCGCGCGTAAAACCGCCGCGAAACGGGATGAAATTGATTTGCGCTGGCGCTGCCGGCTGTAAAAATTTCAGGCTTTGCTGAATCTCGGCGAGATGCTGATGCTCAAAGGCTTTATAAACAGAGAGATTGTTGTTGCGCCAACTGAAATGTGTGGTTTCAGAAAGCGCCTGTCCGGCGCCGGTCGAACCGGTGATGGCACTGACGTGCACTTCAGCCGGCAACAACCTGCGTTCCGCCAGGGGTAGCAGCGCCAATTGAATGCACGTCGCAAAACAACCTGGATTTGCGACTCGCGCGGCGCGCCCAATCGCTGCACGATGCAACTCCGGCAAGCCGTAAATAAAATTTGATGCAAGACGATGATCCTGGCTCAAATCAATAATCTTGACGCGCTCGCCCAGCAAATGCTCGCGCAAATACTTTGCGGATTCACCGTGGCCGAGGCAAAGAAAAGCCACGTCGATCTCGCGATTGATTTCACTGCTGAATTTCAAATCGGTTTCGCCCAATAAATCGACATGAACTTCATGCACGAATTTGCCGGCATTATGACGGCTGGTAGCGACGCTGATTTCCGCAGCGGGATGCCGCAATAGAATGCGCAGCAGCTCGCCGCCGGTATAGCCGCTCGCGCCGATGACGCCGGCTTTAATTTTGTTCATCGTTGCGATTCACTTTGTAATAAATCATGGATTGATTCGCCAGCATTTTGGAAAAGCCGCGCACGTCTTCGCCGGTCCACGCGTGGTACGCTTCATTATAAACCGAAAACTCCGGCGACAACAAATCGTGCGGCGAAGTAATGCCGAGAATTTGAAACCGATATGGCGCCAGATGCACCGACACCGCGCCGGTGACGGTTTTTTGCGAAGCTTCCAAAAAACTTTCGATATTGCGCATCACCGGATCGAGATATTGGCCCTCGTGCAGCATATTGCCGTACCAGTCCGCTAATTGCTCTTTCCAATAAAGCTGCCATTTGGTCAACACGTGCTTCTCCAGCGCGTGATGCGCCTTGATGATAATCAGCGGAGCTGCGGCTTCAAAGCCGATACGATCTTTGATGCCCAGCACGGTGTCATCGACATGAATGTCGCGCCCAATAGCATACGGGCCGGCGATTTTTTCCAATGCCTGAATAGCTTGCACTGGATTATCAAAAGCCGTTTCATTGATGCCACACAACTCCCCGCGTTTGAAATGCAATTCCACGGTTTGCGGCTCCGAATTGCTGAGCGGCGTGAGGAAGGCTTCTTCCGGCAATGATCCGGATGAGGTGAACGTTTCTGGCCCGCCAATCGACGCGCCCCACAAGCCTTTGTTCACCGAGTATTGCGCCTTCGACCAGTCAAAATTGATTTTGTGTTTCTTGAGATATTCGATTTCGGCGTTGCGCGAGATATGATGGTCACGAATCGGCGCGAGAATCGTCGCTTCGGGAATAAGAATATTGAAGGCAATATCGAAACGCACTTGGTCATTATCCAGGCCAGTGCTGCCGTGGGCGATGCTGCCGGCTTTAATAGCGCGCGCATATTGCGCCAGCGCCGTGGCTTGAAAAACTCGCTCCGCGCTTGCCGACAATGGATACGTATTGTTCTTCAGCACATTGCCGAAGATGAGATACTTGATGCATTTGCGATAATAGTTTTCCGTCTCATCCAAAACCACGTGTTGCTTGACGCCGAGCTGCAACGCGCGGCTCTCGATTTCGGCGAGATCGTCTTCGTCAAAGCCGCCGGTATTCACGACCACGGAGTGCACCTCGAGTCCGGATTCACTGGCGAGATATTTCGCGCAATACGAAGTGTCGAGGCCGCCGCTGAACGCGAGCACGACCACGCGATTTTCCTGACGTTTAATGGAAATCGGGCGAACTTCATTGGGATCGTAAAGCAAACCGGTGCACAGGCAATGCTTGCGGTTGTTGCGCGTGAGAATGTCGTAGTTGCGGCACGATTGGCAACCGTCCCAAAATTCTTTGTCCGTGGTCAGCTCCGAAAACGGCACCGGCTTGAAGCCGAGTTCGGCATTCATTTTCATCACCGCGTGGCCGGTGGTGATAGAAAAAATTTTGGCGTTGGGATATTTTTTGCGCGACAGATCGAAGATGGCGTGTTTGATGCGCTTGCCGAGTCCGGAATTGCGATACTCCGGATCGACGATGAGACCGGAGTTGGCGACGTACTTGCCGTGCGTCCAGGTTTCGATGTAGCTGTAGCCCGCCAGCTTGCCGCTTTGGTGAAACGCGATGATGGCTTTGCCTTCGCGCATTTTCTGCACGATATATTCCGGCGGCCGCCGCGCGATGCCAATGCCGCGCGCCCGCGCGCCTTCTTCCAACATGGCGCTGATGTGATTGGCGTAACCCACATGCGCTTCCGAAGCGGGTTCCAAAGTAAATAAATCGGCGGGGTCTTGTGAGGCGTTGTCCATTTACATCAAACCTCCTGAGGTGAAATTAAAAGAATGAGAATTACTCAATAATGAGATTCATACTATGCGGTCATGCAAAGACTCGATCTTTTCTATTCTACGATCTGTTGTGGCCAGCAGGCATTGCCCACCTCGACTTAGCGCTGTGGCAATATGAATCGCATCGGTCCACTCAATCGGCTTTATTTTTCCGGAGGGCGTCAAAATCTCAATCGGCAAATAAGAAAAAGCTTCAATCAAATGTTCATCTATCGGTGCGATAACAAACCAATCCGGAGGCTGCTCGATAAAAGCGGCGAATTGTGTAATGGTAAAGCGGTGTTTGACAATTATTGTCCATTGACGCGCGATTTCAACAAAAGCAAGAGTCGAAGCAAAGATTAGCCCCGGATGCTGCATAATATTTTCATCATCCGATTCCCAACGGTGCCAGTGAATAATTTGATTGACTCGTCTGGATAATTCCTTGCTGATGGAGTCTTGGGCAACAAAATTCGCCTGCCCATACCGGGCCGGACCAAAATATTGCATTAGAAAATCAGCTAACACATTTGAATCAAGGACAATATCAAACATTATGACCTGGCTCCCCGTTTACATAAATGGCTTCAGACTCGGCGTAAATTTCGTCGTCCCACCAAGTTTGATCAGAAGGGCGCAATAGAAGTCGTCGAATCGAGTGAGAAGGTGCGATCAGATTATTAGCGGCAGCCGGCCATAGATCAACTACATTCTCTTCCTCGCGGTCAAAAAGAGAACGAGCTAAACATAACTGATCCAGGTTGATAACGATAATCTCTCCACGGGCGATGGAATCATTCAGGAGAGTTTGCATGCCGGAGCGAAACCAGTTGATTTCCACTTTTGATTTATTCTTTTTTACGGCTTCGCACAACTCGAATAATTCTACAACGGGGCATAGGCCAACCTTTTCCTCCGAGTTATCACGATCATTTGCTCCGGCCAGCCGCTTCTCAATGTCCGTACGAGTGAGCAGAAAAATTTTCATCTTTGCCTCATCCTTCCTTTTTTAAATCAGGAATGGAGGAGGGTAACACAGTTGCATCGAGTTCATCCCCTCCCGGTTCTTCGGGCGGATTAACTTGAATAACCTGACGAATCTGTTCAGCGCCGACAGCATCCCATTTTTCCTTGACAGCCCTTTCCATGACTTGATAGAGCAAAGTGAGCATTTTCCCAGGAACTCCACCGGTGCGGAATAGTGCTTCCTCGACAGCCGCTTTGTTTAATGGCTCTAAAGATCCCTTCTGATCATTTTTTATTCGGCATGCATCAAGGTAAGTCTTAACGAGGGGTTCCGCCGATTCCTGGTTCAAAGGATCAAAGTACACAGTGTACTCTTGGGCAAATTCACGGCTAAGAGCTGCGAAACGATCCAGTCCGGCGGCTTCCCAATGCGGGGCTAATAACTCCTGCAGATATGGATGAATGGTTAAAAATAAGCTATAAAAATCACGGCGAGTGTTTTCACAAGGTCCATCAATGAAAAAATGTCGTAAGGAATCCACAAAAGCTCGCCGTTCACTTATATTTTGATAGGGAATAATTTTTTCCACTTCGTCAATCAACAATAACCCCTTTGAAAAACCAGCTAAAACAAATAATCGCACCAAATCATCAAAAACAAGTTGATTCCCAGCCTGTCGCCAACGAAAATCCGTCTGGTGAGCAATAAAATTTCTACGCCAGGTTGAACTATCATGACCATAACGTGACAAGATTTCGGCAACTTCTGGTCGAATTCCAACCTGCTCAAGATTACTTCTTAAAGTATCTGCCAACTTAAAATCGACATCAACATCATGGCTTCGCAACCAAACATCGTTGCCGATGGTTTCTTCGAGATTGTCTCCGGCTTGATCAAGTATTTCTGTTGGAATAAGCCCGGAAAAAGCCCGCAGGCGCCACAAGGCCATGGCGATCATATATTGTTCCGTCATGGCCTCAGCGATATGCTGTGAAAACTGCCAGAACTTTCGGCATTTACCACCAGGTAACGGCAAAATATAGGTTGCAAATATAACGTAAGTATCATTGGTCAATCTGCTGCCAAGATCTTTCATAATGCGTTTGCATTGATGATTCAGAAAAGCCGTCTTGCCAATTCCGCGCCCACGCCTTGTGGCGTAATCCATCAAAAAAGCAATGAGACGCGGCTTGGCACGGTCCGGATGCGGGATCAACCAATTCTCAAATTCACGCTCTTCTTTGGCGCGCAATTCGGCTAAATAAGGTGGATTGTCGCTTCCGACAACGAGACTCGGTTTATTAGGAAACGGGTTCTGGAATAATCCAAAACGTTCAAAATGATTGTCTTTTTTACTGGATAAAATTTGCGGCTTGCGCAACAAACCTGAGGATTTCTCTGGCATCACAACACTACTTTCCTTATAGATTATCAAACACCGGTCGAACTCAATCAATTAGCTGATGGGTATGCGAAGCTTTACCAATAGCAATAAGTGAATGAGGAACACCATCAATCCAGATCGGTCTTCGTAACAATCCAGAACCGCTACGCTGATCCTCCCGGATATCTGTCTCAAGAGAAATTGAATATGGCGCTTCTGGGCGAAGTGATTCGCGGAACGCATGTTTCAGAAACTCATCGAAGATAGCCGCGCTAAACCGCAACCGCCGGCAAACTTCATCGCGAACATCAAGCAGAGAAACGTAAAAAGTGCCCGTTCGGCGTGAAATAAGCCGATGCATTTGAATCAACGTTTGTAAAAATGCTTTTCCTTTAAAATCCCAGCCTGGTTGATATATCCATAAAAACTCGCCCAACGGATTTCGAATGTCATCCAATTTCATAAACGGTGGATTCGGCGCTTCATAACGGAAAACAGCCGTTGGGAAAATCAAACGCCCTGTAATATATGGATGTTTGTCAGTATAGAAGATCAATTCCAAATCTGCCAGACGAGGGCACCACACCCGGAATGTGCGCGGCATTACCGGGGGTTTGTTCGAGGCGATGTCTTGAGTCGATTGTCCAGGAGGCGTTGTGCCAAACAAAAGTTCTACCGCGGCAGCACGCATGGCCATTGCTAAACGGCCACGAGGTGAAAAAGCCGCGCCTCTGTTATTTTTTTTATCAGGAATTTCTATCTTGCCCTTTTGTTTCCATGTTCCCAAGTGTTTCCAAATCTTACTAACCGTCTGCACCCAGATTCCACTGTCAATTGGAAATGCACCCGGACAAGCGTTTTGTGCCATTTTTGAAGCTTCGAGTACTTGAAAAGCCAGATCATCTGTCCATTCTTTCTGTTCCCATTGGCGCGGCTCTGGACGCCAGCCTCGCGCTGGCCAAGGCAGAATAACTTCACCCTGACCTTGCGGATTGATTTGCCAAAGACGATGCACAAACCAACCCGGGATGGTGTAACGCTCCTGCATTTTAACTGCTAAATGGCGGCGAATCGCAGTGTTAGGCAGCTTGAGAATCTCATTACCCTTTGTAGTCAGTTTGTATGGAATGTTTTCAAGCAATTGCCCGGCGCCATTGCTGCGTTCCAACCAGCCAAATTCATGCAGTTCTCGCACCAAATCATTTGCCACATGCTTGCTCTGTTTCTCAATGAACAGCAGGCCTTGCGTGCGTTGGCGCAATTCCTGTCGAAGATAAGTAGATGTGATTGCGCCCCGTTCCGCTGCTAAACCCAAAGCTTCAGAGTAAAGATCCAAATCGAGAAAATAACCGACATTGCGGCTTATAGGCTTATTCCAGGTTTGAACGGACATGTTAGTTCACCTCATGTATATAAAAACTGCCCGCCTATTGGCCAGCACAGTATTATAATAGTTTATATTTGAGTTTGCAAGAATTTTTTCTTAATGCGTGCCCCGCCTATTTATATTAGAAATCTATTCATTGGAAAGTATACAAAAATTACAACACTACTTCCAACACCCGCAACGCCCCCGCCTTCCCCTGCTCCCCAATTTCCAGTGCTGGCCCAACACACGACGGGCATCCCGCGGCGCAGCCACATTTTGTGATTAAATCGCGCGCAGCCACTTTCAAATCATCGTGCATCACGAACAAACGCTTGCTGAAGCCAACGCCGCCGGCGTGGTTGTCGTAAATGAAAATGGTCGGCTTTTGCGTGAGCGGGGCACGCACCATCGGCACGGCGCGCACGTCGCGAATATCACACATCAGATAAATCGCGGCGGCGCTTTGTAAAACGTGTGCCAAAGCTTTGAGTGCATCGCCCAGCACTGAGGGCGGCACGTTCATACGTTCGGACATGTCGCTCGGAAATTCCCACCAATACGACGTCGTGTGCATGCTGATCTCCGGCAATTCCACCGGGCCGTAGCCGATGTTCTCATGCGAACCGAATTTAAGTTTCTTGAATTTGGTAGTTTGGCAGTTCACATTCACCTCGCCGTGCGCTTTTTGCATCGCGACGAGCGGTAAATCGGCGTGCTCAAACGTTTCCAAGACATGAATACTGGTGTCGGTGTGCGCGTCGGTATAATAATCGGTTTCAACCTGATGCACAAAAGCTTTGCGGCGATCCCAATCAAGTTTGTCAACGTGGTACTGCACGGCTTCGTGAATGTAGATCGCGTCGTCGTGCAGCATCGTCGGTGCGTCGAGCAAATTCACTTCGCCGATGACGCGCTCGTCGTTTTTGGTGTCGATAATAACGACATTCTCCGGCGACGCGGTGCGCAAACCCACGGCCTCGGCGGGATACGCGTCCGTCATCCAATGCCAGCGGCCTTCGGCGTGATGCAACACTTTGTTCTCTTCAAGATACTCGAGGATCTCGTTCGTGGCCTCGACGCGCGTTTTGCCGTAACCAAATTTTTCGCCGTCCGCGAACGGCAATTCAAACGCGGCGCATTTGATATGACTCATCAAAATCACGAGATTGTTGGGATCGGTCACGCCGGATTCCGGCGACTTGCCGAAAAAATAATCCGGATGGCTCATGACGTATTGATCCACCGGCGCGCTCGATCCCACCATCACCGCGACCGCGGAATCGGCGCGGCGTCCGGCGCGTCCGGCTTGCTGCCACGCGCTTGCCATGCTGCCGGGATAGCCGGCCATCACGCACGCGGTGAGTTGGCCGATGTCGATGCCCAACTCCAGCGCATTGGTGGAAACGACGCCAAGCGTTTCGCCGCTGCGCAGGCCGCGTTCAATTTCACGCCGCTCGGTCGGCAAATAGCCGCCGCGATAACCGCGAATCCGTTGCGGCGATTTATTATTGGCGGCCATGGTTTCCTTTAAATAGGTAACGAGAATTTCCACCCGCAAGCGGCTGCGCGCGAAGACGATGGTTTGAATATCATTGAGCAAAAATTTGCTGGCAATATGGCGCGCTTCTTTCACCGAAGATTTGCGAATGCCCAGTTCGCGGTTGACCACCGGCGGATTGTAGAAAATAAAGTGCTTCTCGCCGCGCGGCGCGCCGTTGTTGTCAATCAATTCAACTTCGCTTTCGGTGATTTGTTCGGCGAGTTCTTTGGGATTGGCGATGGTAGCCGAACAGCAAATGAATTGCGGCTGCGCACCGTAAAACGCGGCAATGCGGCGCAAGCGGCGCACGACATTGGCGAGGTGACTACCGAACACGCCGCGATAATTATGCAACTCATCGATCACCACGTAGCGCAAATTTTCAAACAGCTTCACCCATTTGGTGTGATGCGGTAAAATACCCTGATGCAGCATGTCCGGATTGGTAACGACAATATGGCCGGAGCTGCGAATCGCCTGCCGCGCCGCTTGCGGGGTATCGCCATCGAACGTGTAAGTCTTAATATCAAAATTCGTCTGCGGGCTGAGCCGTTTCACGACTTCATACAATTCCGCCACTTGATCCTGCGAGAGCGCTTTAGTAGGAAACAAATACAACGCGCGAGCGGCGGGATTATCTAAAACCGCATTGAGCGTCGGCAAATTATAACACAGCGTTTTGCCCGAAGCCGTCGGCGTCACCACCACGATATTTTTACCGGCGCCAACTTTCGCAATGGCTTCGGCTTGATGCGTATATAAGCGTGTGATGCCGTGTTGGCGCATCGCTTCGCGCAGCTCCGGCCGCAGCCAATTTGGAAATTCCGCCCATTGCGCGGGCTTGGCGGGCAGCGTGTTCCATGACGTCACGTTGTACATGAATTCTGGATCGCTGCGCAAAACGTCAAGGAGTTGTAGGAGATTCATTTTTATGGTTCGAGGTTAAGTGGTCCGAAGTCCGAGGTCGGCTATTCGCAGTCAGGTGTTCGTTATAAAATTCAAGACTTGATTTAATTCTGCGACCAAGATAATGAAAAATTTCATCAAGGTCAAGGTAAGATGTCCGAAGTCGGCATGTCCAATGTCCGAGGTCAAAGGGGGATCGACATCGAACTTCGGACTCCCCCGACTATTTCATTGCAAAAAATTATCTTGCTCAAGCTCGCGAAGATGCTTACATTGAATGTCTATTCAGGAAAACTATGCCGCAAAATTCTTTCAAATTCGCAACATCCGAGCAAAAAGCCGATTATGTGCAGGACATGTTCAGCCGCATCGCGCCGCGTTATGATTTGATGAACCGGGTGATGACGTTGGGGCGCGATCAGAGTTGGCGCAAGCTGGTGGTGAAACGCGCGGAGATTCAGCCGGGCGCGCGGGTGCTGGATATCGCGACGGGCACGGCGGATATTGCGCTGGCAGCGCAAAAAGCCAATGCCGGTTTGGTGGTCGCAGCGGATTTTAGTTACACCATGCTGAAATACGCACGCCGCAAAATCAAACCGTGGAAGAAAGAAAATAACGTGCATCTGGTGACCGCGGATGGTTTGCATCTGCCGTTTCCGAGCAACAGCTTCGACGCCGTCGTCACTGGTTTTTCTTTGCGCAATGTGGGCGATCTCAACGGGTTTTTGCGCGAGATGACACGCGTCACCAAACCGGGCGGCAAGGTGGCGTGTTTAGAAATCACGCGGCCCCGAAATCCAAAGTTTCGCGATTTTTTTGCGTGGTATTTCGGCAAAGTCGTTCCCAAGATCGGCGGCTTCATCAGCGGCGCGTCAGATGCCTATTCGTATCTGCCGCATTCCGTCGCGATTTTTGTGACCCCGGAAGAGTTGCGCGTGCGTATGGAGGATGCCGGCTTAAATAATGTTGAATTCGAAACGCTGATGCTCGGCACGGTGGCCATTCATTCCGGCACGAAACTGCGGGCGACGAACGGCGCGAAGACCAAGCACGATTTCGCCAATTCCCCTTTGCGCGTCGTACTCTAAAATTTTTTATACCGCCTTTCTTGCTTTTTATATCCCGCCTTTTTATTTTTAAAACAGAATTCTTTCCAATTGCAAAGGAAAATTTATATGCTCGACAAAATCGATCACGTCGGCATCGCCGTGCGTAATTTAGCCGAGGCCATCGCGCGTTACACCACGCTTTGCGGACGCGGCCCCGATCATCTCGAAGAAGTTGCGTCGCAAAAAGTCAAAGTCGCGATGTTCGGCGTTGGGGAATCGCGCGTCGAGTTATTGATGGCCACCGCGCCGGATTCGCCGATTGCCAAATTCATCGACAAGCGCGGCGAAGGCATGCATCATGTTTGTTTCAAAGTCGCTAATCTTGAAGAAGCTTTAGTGCGAATGAAAAATGCGGGGATGGAAGTTATTTCCGATGCAGGCAGCGAGGGCGCCGGCGGCAGCCGTGTCGCGTTTTTGCACCCGAAGAGCTTTATGGGCGTGATGGTGGAGTTGGTGGAGCAGAAATAAAAGTTGACCAACTCAAAGTTCTTAACACGTTACGCGTTAAACGCGTAACGTGTTAAGAAGTCGAGCCACTCAAAGTTAAATCACGACGTCTTCTTCCCGCCGTTTTTGCCGCGAATATACAGATCAAACCAATCCAACAAACGATTCCCGATATCGAGAATGAACTTTGGCTCCTGCGGGCCGTGCGGCGTGCGGGGATAAACCACCAGTTGCACGGGGCAGTTTTGTTGTTTCAACGCGTTGTAAAATTCCTGTCCCTGTGAGAGTGGCACACGCAAATCCTTTTCGCCGTGCAAAATCAACGTCGGTGTCGATACGCCTTTCACGTTGAACATCGCTGAATGCTTTTGATACGCCGCGAGATTGTCCCACGGCTGGCCGAAAAAATAATCCGGCAGAAAACCGGGAATGTCTGCGGTGCCGGTGAAGCTCATGAGATTCGTCACGCCTGCGCCAACGGAAGCGGCTTTAAAACGTTTCGTGCGTGTGATGATGAACGACGTCATGAAGCCGCCGTAACTCCAGCCGCACACGCCGAGACTGTCGGGATGCGCAACGCCTTTTTCAATCAGCAAATCGACGCCGCCGATATCATCGTCGTAATCGCCAAAACCCCAATCATTGATATTGGCGCGGCGAAATTCCACGCCATAGCCGCTGCTGCCGCGCGGGTTCGGCCGCAGCACCACATAATTGGCCGCGGCCAAAGCTTGCAGCGGATAAATCGACGAAGCGCCGGTATAACCTTCAGTGAAAACGCCGGCCGGCCCGCCGTGAATGTTGAGTACCAGCGGATATTTGCGCGATGCAACATAATTCACCGGATACGTCACCAGGCCTTCGATCTCCTTGCCGTCTTTGGATTTCCATTTGATCACTTCCGTGCGGCCCATCGCGTGATTCGGGAAATCACGATTGACGGTGGTGATTTTCACCGGCGCAAATTTGAGCATCGAGGAAACGTAAACTTGCGGCAGTTGCTCCGGCGTCTGATGCACCACCGCCATCGTTTTGGTGTCGGCGCTAAAGGAAACGCCGCCAAAAGCACCGCTTCCCGTCGTGAGTGTGCGAGGCTTGCCACCGCTAACCGCGATTGCAAACACCCGCGGCGAAGTGCGTTCAGTTTCGCCATAAAAAATTTCTTTGCCGTCCGCAGACCAGCCCAGAATATTGGCTTGCTGGTCATGTGTCTCCCCAACTTTTCGCGGCGCGCCGCCATTAATTGATACCACGTAAATATCGGTTCGCCCGGCCCAGCGCGTATCGCCGGCATCGTGCCCAAAAGCGACCCATTGCCCATCCGGCGAAAAATATGGATTGTTCGCCATCGTTTTGGCCACCAACGGTTTCACCGCGCCGCTGTCGGCAGGAACGAGCGAGATCAAACCCGTCGGCCAATCATTGACACGCGGCGTGGCTTGATGATCGAAGACGAGCCACTTGTTGTCTGGCGACCAATCAAAACCACCGACGTGAAAATCGCCGCTGGTCAAGCGTTTGGCCTTGCGTTCGCCTTTTTCGTTTTTCTCAACGGAAATGGCATAGAGATGCGCAAATTTAAAATTTTCATCGACGACGATGGCATCGCGCTTCTCCTTGTTGTCCTTTTCTTCCTGCTCGCTCAAAGGATTGTTCATCGTAAACGCAATGCGCTTGCCGTCCGGCGCCCACGCGAAATTATTGACGCCGCTTTTCGCTTCGGTTAATTTCTCGGCTTCGCCGCCAAATGGGCGAATCAGCCAAATATTATTTTTCTCGCCGCCGCGCGACGACGAGAACGCCAGCCATTTTCCATCCGGCGACCATTGCGGATTGGTGCAGGACTTATCGCCCTGCGTCAATTGAAAATCCATTTTACCATCGGCGGCGGCAAGAAAAATTTGCGCGCGATACTCGCTTTTCTCGCCTTCCAGCAGCGGCTCCGAGACCGTGTACGCCACCCATTTACCATCCGGCGAAATCGCCGTGCCGAGCAAACGTTTGTATTTGATCATGGCTTCCGGCGTCCACTTCGTGGGTTGTGCGAAAACACTGACCGCCAACCCAACGAGAAGCAACGATTTTATGAAAGGACCGTGACGCAACATTTCTAACCTCCTTTGGGGTTTAATCGCCCGGCGGCGCGAACTGGGTTATGGCTATTTGTTCTTTTGCGTTCCAACGCCGACCGATACTGCAAAGCGCAAAATAACAATTTGCCGCTGATTGTCAAGAAAATTTCCTCCAATAATTCGCTTGACTTTGTGTTCGGGGTTATGTATCGTTTCAACCATCCAACGGTTTATTATATCCGGAAATTTGCGTCCGTAGGGTTTAAGCAATTTCTCATTCTGTTAATGAACATTGATCAGCTAAACGATGACAACCGAAAATCTCTTGCAAGAAATGGCGCAAACCGTCATTGCCGGCAACAAAGAACGCTGTGAGGAACTCACCCAGCAGCTTCTCGCCGCCGGATTGACGGCGAAAGAAATTCTCGATCACGGATTAGTTCCGGGCATGGACGTGGTCGGCGTGCGGTTTCGCGACAATATTATCTTTGTGCCGGAAGTGTTGATCTCAGCGCGCGCCATGAAAGCCTCACTCGCCATTCTGGAACCGCTGTTGACCGCAGCGAAGGTCAAAGAAGCTGGCGTGGTGGTGATCGGCACGGTGAAAGGCGATATTCACGACATCGGCAAAAATATTGTCACCATGATGTTGAAGGGCGCCGGCTTCAAAGTCATCGATCTCGGAATTAATACCCCGGTGGAGAAATTTATCGACGCCATCAAGCGCGAGCAGGCCCATATCGTTGGCATGTCGGCGCTGCTGACGACGACAATGGGTTATATGAAAGTCGTCATTGAGAAGATCAAAACCGAAAATCTGCCGGTAAAAACCATGATTGGCGGTGCACCGATCTCCGCGGCGTTCGCGGAAAAAATCGGCGCGGATGCGTATGCCAAAAATGCAACGGAAGCCGTTGAGAAGGCGAAACAATTAATCGCCGTGGCATAAATTTTCAAAGTTACTTTTTTTGCCTGCTGACTAAATACCGAATATAAGCCGTGTCCTTTCTCGAAAAACTAAATGCCGGCAGCATTCTTCTCGCTGATGGGGCCATGGGAACCGAGTTGCAAAAACGCGGCATGCCCACCGGCGTTTGTCCGGAGGAATATAACATCACGCATCCGGAAACCGTGCAGAGTATCTATCGCGATTATTACAACGCCGGCGCCGACTTGGTCGAAACCAATACGTTCGGCGCCAATCGGGCGCGTTTGACGTTACACAATTTTGAACATCGGATTGCCGAGTTTTGCCGCGCCGGGGCGCAATTGGCGCGAGCGGTTTGTCCGGCAGGTAAGTTCGTCGCCGGCTCGATGGGGCCGACCGGCGATCTCATCGAACCGCTCGGGCCGCGCACCGAACAAGAAATTTTTGATATTTTCGTGGAGCAAGCCGTGGCACTCGCCGCTGGCGGCGTCAATGTCATTTTTGTCGAAACCATGATGGCTGCCGAAGAAGCCGAGCTTGCCGTGCGCGCGGTGAAAGCCAAAACAAATTTACCGGTGGTAGCGACGATGACATTCGAAATGGGCAAGGCCGGCTTGCGCACGATGTGGGGCGTCGATGTTGCCAGCGCCGTGCGCCGGTTGAGTGATGCTGGCGCCGATGTGATTGGCGCGAATTGCGGCCGCGGCTTCGATGAAATGATCGCGATCATTCAGGAAATGCGGCCGCTTACGAATAAGCCGCTCATCGCCCAAGCCAACGCCGGCATTCCGGAATGGGTGGAGGGGATTTCCGTTTATAAAGAAACGCCAGAGTTCATTCTACCCAAAGCCGAAAGACTTTTGCAACTCGGAGTGAATATTCTCGGCGGTTGCTGCGGTACCGGCCCCGAACATATTCGCGTGATGCGTAAATTGGTGGATACTTTTTCAAAACCAAGCAAAGCCTGAATTTATCTTTTCTGTATTGTCATTTGGCGCTACTCTCGTTAACAGTAATGCGCGTAGTTAGTGGGTCAATAGCGCCATCGGGATAAGTAGAATTTAAAAGTGTCCCGGCTATAATTATCTTGCACAGCGTTTTCTTTCTATCTTCTTTGGTCTTTTCCTTCAAAAAAATTTCGGGTGAATAACATACAAATCGTTGTCTTTGCTAATAAAAGCCTAAATGACATGCGCGAATATATTTTTCACTCATTCCAGATTTTGGCTGTTATTGTCACTTAGTCTTTGAAATAAACGGGAACCACATCTTCATTTAGCCTGGGGAGGCAAACATGCGCGTCGCGCTAATTGATCCAGCCACTCGTTTTGTCACTATTGAACCTTACGAAAATCTCGGTCTGGCTTATTTGACCGGCACGTTGCGCCATCACGGCCATCAGGTGCGCTTGATCAGCACCAGCCATGAAAATCTGTCGATGCGCCAGACATTGCGCGAAGTTTTTAAATTCAATCCGGAGTTGATTGGCATTACCGTTCTCGGCGCGAATGCGCAGCGGACGATCAAATTGGTGCATGAATTGCGTGAACATGGCTATCGCGGCCATATCACGCTCGGCGGTTATTACCCGACGTTTCACGCGACGGAATTGATGCGCGGCTTTCCGGCGATTGATTCCATCGTGCGCAACGAGGGTGAAGTGACGCTGCTCGATCTCGTCGAGCGGCTGCCGGACGGCGATTTGAGCCACGTGTTGGGCCTGTCGTATCGCGATGGCGCGGAAGTGAAAGAAAATGAGCAGCGACCGTTCACGAAAACCATCGACGAACTGCCGTTTCCGGCACGGGACTTTACGCCGCATGTGTTGCGCGCGGGCAGTTTCATTCATGTTTCGACGTCGCGCGGTTGTTATGCCAATTGCACGTTTTGTTCCATCGCTAAATTTTTCCGCATGGGCAACGGCAAAGTCTGGCGGCGCCGCAGTGCCGAAAGCCTGGCGGATGAAGTAGAGTCACTCATCCGGCGCTTTCATGCCAATCGTTTTAAATTCATCGACGATCAATTTATTCTCACCCAAAAAGAAGGCCACGCCTTTGCAGAAACCTTTGGGCGCGAGTTGGAACGGCGGAATTTGAAAATAAAATTTTCCATCGCCTGCCGGGCGAATAATATCGAAGCGGATTTATTTGGAAGACTAAAAGCACTCGGTCTCGAAAAAATTTTTGTCGGCATCGAATCCGGCCACCAGCGGGGGTTGGATACGTTTGACAAAGAAACCACCGTCGCGATGAATGACCAGGCGCTCGCCACCTTGCGCGCGTTGGGCTTGAAATATGACATGGGGTTCATCTTGATCGATGCTTACACGACCTACGATGAGTTGCAAGAGAACTTACTCTACCTGATCAAACACAAAAATCTCATCAACAATGACGG